>DBGFLV010000001.1:0-3429 GCA_048528425.1 Oxalobacter sp.
TCATGTCGGGATATTGTTCAACCGGCAATTGCGAAAGCGCCAGCGCTCCGGCGATACAAATAATCAGCGAGACGACGATGGCGAAGATGGGGCGTTCAATGAAAAATTTGGAAAACATCGTTTACCCCTTTTCATTTGCGGGTGGCGTCATCCGTTGTATCCCGGTGGGCCGTGGTATCGGGCGCAGTGTCCGTTTGGCCCTCCGAAACCGTGGCCGCCGTACCGGTAGCCATTGCATCGGGAGCGGCCGGCGAAGCGGGGGTGTCGGCTGGTTGCTGATTCAGGCGGCGCGTGACTTCGACTTCCGCCCCGGCAGAAAGCGTTTGAACACCGTCGACGACGATTTGTTCTCCACTTTGTAGACCTTGCAGAATCGTCCAGTTTTCGCCCACCTGTTCACCGACTTCGACCGGGCGGTATTGGGCCTTGCCGTCCTTGATCACCCAGACGAAATGACCTTTCGATCCTTGTTGAACCGCTTTTTGCGGAACGGAAACAGCGTCAGGCCGTTCGGCCCCGATCATGCGCACGCGCACGAACTGGTTCGGCCGCAAAGTTCCGTCAGGATTGTCCACACTGGCGCGCAGCATGTTGGTTCCGGTCGTGGGGTTGTAATCCGGTGCCGAAAAAATGAGCCGGCCTTTATAGGGATAAACCGAGCCGTCCGGCAGGACAATCTCGATTTCGTAGCGGTTGTCGGGGGGGACTTTTAATTGACCGGCTTGAATCTGTTTTTGCAAGTCCAGCAACTGATTTTCGGAAATGCTGAAGTTGATCCACATGGGCGACAGTTGGTAAACCGTGGTCAACTGACTGTTCGCGGCGTCCACATACGTGCCTTCGGCTACATTGGCCGAGCCGGCCAGACCGGATACCGGGGATTTGATCGTGGTATACGACAAATTCAGCTTGGCGGCGTCCAGTTGCGCCTGAGCCTGGTGAACGGCCGCCTGGGTGGTCAGGAACTGGCCGCGCGCATTGTCCAGGTCTTTTTTGGACAAGGCGTTCAAGGCAACCAGAGGCTGGATACGGTCGAGATTGGATT
Source organism: Oxalobacter sp. (assembly GCA_048528425.1). Taxonomy (GTDB): domain Bacteria; phylum Pseudomonadota; class Gammaproteobacteria; order Burkholderiales; family Burkholderiaceae_D; genus Oxalobacter. The sequence goes on from DBGFLV010000001.1 coordinate 1,046, forward strand.
TGGCGGTGGCGTGGGCGGCCTTGCTCGAGTCCAGTGCCGCTTTCGCTTCATTGACCTGGACCTGGAAGGGGCGTGGATCAATCTGGAAAAGCACCTGGCCGTCTTTGACCATAGACCCTTCCTGATAAAGACGCTTTTGCAAAAAGCCGTTCACTCGGGCATTGATGTTGACCATCCGGGAACTGGCTGTCTGTGCGACGTGTTCCATCGTCAGGGGAAGGTTCTGCGCTTCCACCGTCATGGTCGTCACTCTGGGTTTTCCTGCTTCCGGGGTTTCCTGTTTTTTCCCGCAACCGCTCATAAACAACAGAGAAGCCAGGCCGGCGACAAGGACACCGGTCACTACACCATGTTTTTTCACCCGATTCTCCATAACGGTCGATGATTCAGCCAAAAAAAGAAGCGCTTGTCTGTGCATGGGAACTGCTGTGAAGAACCTTAGCCGAAAGGGGAAGCGGACTTTTTTATTTAAATCAGAGTCGCGCCCGATTTCGTTTGTTCTTTTCGTGAAACCGTATCGTTCGTCAGCAAAAGCGCTAAGCGGAAAAAAACCGGCTCGGAAAGGCGCTCGGAATCAAACTGCCGCTTCCGGTTTCCCGTACAATAAACGCATTGCCCCGTTATCGTACCGAACCGTTTGAAGGAGGAGAAAAACCGAAATGATCGCCCATGTCCTGACCATTGCCGGCACCGATCCGAGTGGAGGTGCCGGTATTTCGGCCGATCTGAAAACATTTTCCGCGCTGGGCGTTTACGGTATGGCGGCAATTACGGCCGTCGTCGCGCAAAACACGGTGGGAGTCCGGTCTTTTCAGGCGTTAAATCCCGATTTTGTCGCTGACCAGATCGACGCCGTGTTCGACGATGTGAGAGTGGACGCCGTCAAGGTCGGTATGGTCGCCACCGCCGGTATTGCCGAAGCGGTCGCAGCGTGTCTTCGAAAACATCCTGAGTGTCCGGTTGTGCTCGATCCGGTCATGGTCGCCAAAAGCGGCGATTTGCTCCTGGAATCCGACGCGATTGCCGCCATTCGGGACAAACTGGTACCGATTTCGACTCTCATTACGCCCAATCTGAAAGAAGCAGGTGTGTTGCTGGATAGGGAAGCGCCGGCTACCGTCGACGCCATGAAAGCGGTTTTGCCCGATCTTTCAGCCCTCGGGCCGCAATGGGTTCTGTTGAAAGGCGGTAATCTCTCCGGAAACGATCCCGTCGATTTTCTCTGTGGCCAGGGGCGGGTTTTTCCCTTGCATGCGCCCCGTATTGATACGGTCAACGTGCACGGAACCGGTTGCACCCTTTCGGCCGCCATCGCTGCCCTGATGACACGGATGCCCCTACCGGAAAGCGTACGATGCGCGAAACGCTACCTGACGAAGGCACTCGCCGAGTCCGGAAAACTGAACGTCGGCCACGGCCACGGGCCGGTTCATCATTTCCATGCGATGTGGAAACCGGAACACGATGAAAAGAAAAACCGGATCGGCCCGGACAATCAGTCGTTGCCGTCGGATCAGACGACGTAAGGTAACGGAACCCATGAAACAACCGGACCATCCGCCTTTTCTACGCGAATGACGTCGCGTTCTTTTGCGTCGACCTGAACGACGGCGAGCAGATCGATCCGGTTTTCGTCCCGTCTGGCAGACAAAATGACGGTTCCGCACGCTTGTCCGGACGAATCGAACAATTCAGCACCGGCCGTCAGGTTGACTTCGGTTTCCGGTGGCGATTCCGCTACTGAAGTGACGTAACCGTGAAACAGACGGCGCTTGACCGTGCCCCGATATTGGCTGCGTGCGATCACTTCCTGACCCGGATAACACCCCTTTTGGAACGAAAGGCCGCCGACCTGTTCCAGATTGACCATTTGCGGAATGAAGCGATCCTGTACCGGAAGCGTAATTTGCGGTAAACCGGCTTCGATGTCACCCAGTATCCAGCTGTTTTCGTCACACACAGAGAGCGACGACGACAAAAAGCTTTCTGTTTCTTGCAAGCGTTCGGCGGGAACGACCAGCAGGTAGCGTGGTGCGCCGAAAGCGTCGCCGGCCCGGATCAAGACGCCGTTTTCGTTTTCAATTTTGTCCAGCGGTTTTTGTGGCCGTGTTGGGAACCGGGCCGACAGAGCCGCCTCAGCGTTAGCCCCGCCCATGCCCAGAATGGCCGTTTTTCCGCTCTCGTCGGAAAACCGGACTTTCGAACGGAGAACATACAGCTGAAGGCGTTTTTGCATGGCAGCCAGCATGTCGCGCGGCATCATCAAATAAAGCCGATCGTCTGACTTCCAGACGTGAAACAGCGCCAGTATGCGTCCCTGGTGATGACAATAAGCGGCCAGTCGCACGGTATCCGTACCCAAGTGGATAAGGTCGTTACTGAAT
>DBGFLV010000002.1:0-3145 GCA_048528425.1 Oxalobacter sp.
CCGGAGTAAACACCGCGGGCGCCTTCTTCAAGTTCATCGAGTATCTGCAGGGTTCGCCGTTTGGGTGCACCTGTCATGGAACCGCCCGGAAAGGCTTCCTGGATGCATCGGGAGGATGACACATCCGGCCGAAGAGTCGAAGTGATGGTACTGACCATCTGATGAACGGTTTGGTACGATTCGACGGCAAATAAACTGGGAACGTTAACGCTATTCAGTTCGGCCGTTTTGCCGAGGTCGTGACGAACCAGGTCGACAATCATCAGATTCTCGGCATTTTCTTTTTCGCTGGTGGCCAGTTCGTCGTGAAGCGCCCGGTCTTTTATCGGGTCGTCCGAACGGCCACGGGTTCCCTTGATCGGCTTTGATTCGGCTGTGCGATTTCGGGAAATTTTCAGAAAACGTTCCGGAGAACAGCTTAAAATGCAGAGGTCGTTCAGTTTCAGATAGGCGCTGTATGGCGCGGGATTGCGGCGGCGGAGGAGCCGGTAAGCTGTCCAGGGGTCGGCGTCCGATCGACCGCTTGCCGTGTTGGTCAGACACACTTCATACGTTTCGCCTTGTCTGATGTATTCTTGGCTTTTCCTGATGAGGTCAAGATATTTTTTCTTGCTGTGCCGAAGCACAAAGGGACTTGTCAGCTCAAGACACGCAGGGAGTTCCTCCAGCGGCATGGGAGGGCGACTTTCGGTACCGATCAGCCATGTCCCGGCGTCTTTCAGCCATTTTTCCGCTGCTTCCCGAGTTTCCGGACTGGCCAGTGCCAGGAGATGTATTTGGCGCTTCTCGTGATCAATGACAATGCCTCGGTCGCAAAACAGCAGTGTCGCATCCGGATAAGGCGATTGATGGGGGCTAGCGGCGGCGCAGTCGGCCTTGATTTCGTATCCGATGTAACCGATCCATCCAAGAGAAAATTCAAAAGGCGTCACTCTTGGCTGAATACGGTGCCGGTTCAGGTCTTCTTCCAGCCAGTCGAAGAAACCGGAATGGATTTCTCGAATACCGTCTTTTGCATGAATACGGATACGATGCGTGTTGACGTCGACCGTTGCCATGCGCCCGAGCGGTCCGTCAGCCTTGCACAGAAAGGAAAAACGACCCAGACCGTAGTCCTGTCGATTACTGTCGAGCCAGACAGCATAGTCCGAATCGTTGAAAAAATGATCGAATACCGTTTCGGCGTCCGTCGCACAGTCGATTTGCCGGTGCAGCAGAAAGAGATGAGTCGCTAAAAGGGTGTTGGATCCGGTCGTCCCGGAGAGTGGAGGAAAACAGGACAGTGTGCGCGGTCTGGCCGGACATCTTTTCTGCCGGTCTTCTGTCAGTTTGCGAAAATTGTCGAAAAGTTGCCGGCCGAATTCCGTACAAATGGATTCGGGATGGAATTGCACTCCCCATTGGGGAAGCGTTCGGTGACGGACGCCCATGATGAGGTTGTCTTCGCTTCGCGCGATCACTTCCAGCGTATCGGGTACGGACCGAACCGTCAGGGAGTGGTAACGAACTCCGGTGAAAGGCGAAGGAATGTTTTCGAAGAGGTCGGTTCCGCTGTGAAAAATGGAAGACAAGCGACCGTGCCAGGCATTGGGAGCCAGGTCTACCAGCCCTCCATGAAAATGGCAAATGCCCTGATGGCCAAGACAGATACCGAAAACGGGGATGTCGGTTTGTGCAATGACGCAGCGGCAGATACCGAAGTCGGTGGGATTTTCCGGGCGACCTGGCCCGGGCGAAATGACGACGTTGTCAAAAGCCTGGATCAGGTCAGGCGTCCAGCGGGGATCGTCGTTCGGGATGACGAGAGGAGGACGACCGTTGACGGCAGCAATTAAATGGTACAGGTTGTAAGTAAAGGAATCGTAATTGTCGATCAGTAAGGTTCTAATCACATTAGGGCTTCATTTGTCGTTTTGTGGCGGCGTTCGGAACGTTTTCGGCTGGCGCAAGCGGTTTGAACCGGCGACCATGTCGAAACGGAAAAGCCGGCATTCAATGGGGCCGTTATAAAAAGGCGTCTTGCGCGATTCTTTAAGACGGAGCATACCGGGCGCGGTAAGATCGGCCGTGAAAAGGAAAACAGACCAGTTTGCGAAACGCTGTTTCAGGGTCGTTCCCAACGCCCGATAAAATTGCAAAGCCCGTTCGTCTTCGGGCAGGTGACGATCACCGCGTACTCCTATCCGTTCGCCGTAAGGCGGATTAGTCAGGATGATACCGGGTTTGTCGACAGGGGGCCTGATCTCTTGGGCTTCGATTTGGTGTAGAGGAATGTCGAATGTAACGCCGGCTTCTTTCAGATTGTGACGGGTCATGGAAAGCATGTCGCCGGAAATGTCGCTTCCGAAGATCATCGGCGTCGCCGGGGGCAGCTTGACGTGAACGGCGTTTTTCATGAGTTGCCACGATTTGGCGTCAAAGTTGTTGAATTTCTCGAAGGAAAAAGAACGTCTAATCCCGGGGGGGATGCCCAGCATGATTTGGGCTGCCTCGATCAGGATGGTGCCCGAGCCACACATGGGGTCGAGCAGGGGAGTATCGGGTTGCCAACCGGAAACCCTTAAAAGTCCGGCGGCCAGGTTTTCACGCAAAGGTGCATCTCCTGTTTCAAGCCGCCAGCCCCGTTTGAACAAGGCTTCTCCCGATGTATCGAGGTAAAGCGTTACATTGTGTGTATCCAGAAAACCGGCGATTCGGATGTCTGGAGCGTGAGTGTCGATTGACGGTCTGGTACCTAACTGGTTACGCAAGCGATCGACGACACCGTCTTTAATGCGCAGGGTCGTGAAATTCAAACTCTTCAGGGGAGACTTGACGGCAGTCACGTCGACCCGCAAGGCGTTTTCCGGACCGAACCAGCGTTCCCAGGGCGTTTGGGCCGCCAGTCGGTAGATGTCGTCTTCATTACGGTAGCTTGTCTGGGCGATCCGAAGCAATACCCGTGAAGCGATGCGTGAATACAAATTGATCAACCACCCGTCTTCTCGATTTCCCGAACAATGAACTCCGCCCGGAATCGACTGGTGCACATTCAAGGTCTCGCTTTTTCCGGCGATTTCTTTTAATTCGTCGGCCAAAGCGGCTTCCAGTCCTCTGGGACAGGGGCAAAAATAGGAATAAATTGTCGACATAGGAATAACGGTTT
>DBGFLV010000003.1:0-2482 GCA_048528425.1 Oxalobacter sp.
TCAACATGTTATGGTATTCGGCGTACACACACAACGTGCACCGGCAAACATCAATACCGCAGCAGACTTGATACTGCAATACGGTGATATCGTTCCGGCGGAAGCCGTGGAAGATCAGCCGTGGCATATGCAATGGGTCATGGAGCGCTTTGGCTACCGGCAAGACGGATGCGGCGGGGACTGGAAGTCGTTCCCCGGCGGCCCGCGGGCCTGGTATTGTCCCGATTGCCGAAAAAAACGGCAACAGGAACAAAATCAGGCGTATAAAGTCCGTCGTCGTCGAGGTATTACCCGACAGATCGGGGGCACGGACTATTGTGCGGTTTGTTGCACAGCGTACATTGTCGATGGCGCTAATCAGCGATACTGCAAAAAATGCGCGGGGGCGGAAACGGCTAAAACAGCACGAGAGCAGTCTCTTGCGTATTATCGCCGGGAAAAAGACCAGATCAATCCGGAGCGGCACGAAAAACGGCGTAAGCAAGAGCGTATCTGCAAACACTGCGGCAAACAGTTTGAGGGGTACGGTAAAGGGTATTACTGTAGCGACGAGTGCCGCAAAAATGCCCGACGTCTCTCATACGCCAAGGCAGACGCGAAAAGAATGCCCAGAATCCGCGAGTACAGCGGAAAAGATCGACAAAACTCAGATCTACGATAACATGCGACGCGCAATAAAACCGGAGCGAGATTCCCCGGCCGCTTTAGCATCTCTGTCGATCCGTCTTAAAACTCGGGCGGGCAAAGTAATGTTGACGCGCTCTGATTTGTCCGACAGGTCTGACAGATCGACGTCGATCACGGCCCAAATCCATCCCTTATAATCTTCTTGAGACTGTAAAACCGTGATGGATGACGCCGCGGGAACTGTGCCGCCGTCGTCGATAACCGTCTCAAGCCATAACTTTGCCGCTTCGGCGGCGTTGTCGATCGCCTCTTCCAGCGTGTCACCCGCGGAAAAGCACCCCGGCAGATCGGGAACCACTACACAAAAAGCAACTTCATCACTGCCCGGCTCAATGGCAACAGGATACTTCATTTTTGCTCCTTTATCCCAGCTTGTTTAAGCAACTTGTTAACGAGACCAACCCCCAAATCCTTTTTGGGATGCGGGACAGAAATGTGTCCTCCGCGTTCGGGATGGACGTAGATATGATGCGATCCTTTCACGTCCCGCAATTTCCACCCTGCTTTTTCGAGTCGCTTAACAATGTCTTTGCTATTCATGATATGTGCATTATACACATAAAAAGAAAATAAGTACAGCTTTTCCATGAAAATTTGATCTGCACCAAAAAACTGGGGAAAATCACATGATTATGTTTACAGTGTGCAGATGAGGCACTATACTATGAGTTAGATTGCAAAATGGATAATTGTGTCTATAGCCCCGCTCGCCGGGGCTTTTTTATTTGAAAAATGAGACTAACTGACAAACAAAAACGGTTTGTTGACGAGTACCTGATTGATCTGAATGCCACGCAGGCAGCGATCCGGGCCGGCTATGCTCCGGGAAGTGCCCGGCAACATGCCTGCCGGCTGCTCTCCCGCGACAACGTGAAAAAAGCGGTAGCGCTGGCGATGGAGAAACGGCAGGCCCGTACAGAACTGTCGGCCGATGAAGTAATCGGGGACTTGCGCGAGCTGCGGGACATCTGTATGGGCCGCAAACCGGTCAAGATCATGACGATCGTCAAAAACGCCCGCGAGGGAACGGCCGAACCGGTAGAAGTGGAAGGCATGATGTTCGAACCGGCGTCAGCCAGCCGGGTGCTGGAACTGCTGGGCAAACACATCGGCATGTTTACCGACCGTATGGATATGACGTCCAACGGCCAGACATTGCAGTCAGGTGTACTCGTGGTACCGGCCGTGATGTCCGAGGAAGAATGGCAGAAATAAACGTCATCTGGCAACCGTTGCCGGGCAGCCAGACGCGCTTTTTAACCTGCCCGGTGTTCGAGGCGCTGCTTGAAGGCACACGAGGCGGTGGCAAGACCGACGCCTTGTTGATGTCGTTTGCCGGATACTGTGGCCGGGGCTTTGGCGAACACTGGCGGGGCGCGCTGTTCCGGCTGACGTATCCGCAACTGGCCGACGTGGTGGCCAAATCGAAGCGATGGTTTTACGCGATCTTTCCGGGAGCGAAATTCAACGAGTCCGATTACCGCTGGACATGGCCGGATGGCGAAGTCCTGTATTTCCGGTACGGCGCGACAGAAGACGACTACTGGAATTATCACGGACACGAATATCCCTGGCTGGGATTCGAGGAATTGACGAACTGGCGGAATCTGGCCTTTTTCGAAGCCATGCGCTCAACTTGCCGTTCATCGTACCCGGGTATGCCGCGCATGATCCGGGCAACCTGCAACCCGTTTGGTGTCGGGCACGGCTGGGTAAGAGAGCGATACCGGATCGGCACTGTCCCGGCTGGCACGGTCATACGCGACGATGGCCGGCCTCGGGTACGCATCCACTC
>DBGFLV010000004.1:0-5633 GCA_048528425.1 Oxalobacter sp.
AGGCGGACGCCGTTTTCCGCGATGTTGTTGTAATCATCAATGGCTTTGATAGCATTACGCGCCCAGCGCCGGGGATCGTATTTGCCCTGTCCGATCTCTCTGAATTGGCGTTCCAGATCGGCCATGTGATCGTTAATACTGTCGTACGTCTTGACATAGCCTGTTTCTGCCCCCGCTTCCTTGAATTCTCGCGCATAATCCGCTTCACGGTTACTGACGTGGGCTTTGTCTTTACTTCGGGTGATCTGCCAGTAGCCTTTCATGGCCAGCGGAATGTTCTTCAAAACCTGTGCTTCCTTGCCCGAGATTGGCGTATCGGACAAGTTGAATATGGCGTGCTGGACGTCCCGTTGGAAATTGAAAAACATGAAGACCGGATTTCGTGAAGTTAACCAGCGGCTCATGTAGCGTGTAATCTCCCCCGTTGCACGGATCGCCCAATGCAAGGCCGCGGCGTCAATATTTTTCATGTCCTTGGCTATTTCCATGGCTCGGGCATTGTTTTTGTTGAACACGATCCAGTGTTCAATGCCGTTTTCCTTGACGACCAGCACATTGTCTGCGGGCGTCATATTCTCGGCGCGATAACGCTTTTCAACCAGACCGGTTTCCTTGTTGATACCTAAAACCATCTTCGGCGTATCTACTTTCCAGAACTCGTCGTGAGGATGAGCGCGGGCCATATCGAGCAATGACCGGGCAACGATGGCTTTCTCTGACCGGATAATAGTACTTGTCGCTTGCGCAAAGATGTTGGCCAGGATGTTGGTGGCTTCTCTTTCGCTGCCAAACCGTTGTTTCGATTCCTTGCCGCGTACTTCAAAACCTCCTGCCCACGGTGTATTTCCCCTTGGCGTCGTTTTTCTGGCGGTGACCTTAGACGGGTTCAATTTGGCCGACGCCCACTTCTGGGCCTGTTCCCAGGCACCTTCCTTTCTGATGCCCAGATCATCCCGTTTCAAAGGCACGTAATGTTGATACGCTTGCCTCCATGCTTTCGCCTCCGTTTTGGTAATCAACCCGGAATTAACCATTTGCGTCATCATCTGCCGGTTCAACGCATCAATTCGTTCTCCCAGTTCTTCAAGCTGGCTGTTTTCGGCATGCCGTTGCAGGATGCTTGTGGCTTTTTCATCCGGCATACCGGACAGGGCTTCGTTGTTTTCCCGGTCCGGATTGATTTTTTTCAGTTTGGCGTTAACGTCGTCCTTGATGACATGACGGGCATATAACCAGTCTCCGGCTTCCTGTAAAGTGACCCCCGCCTCGTGGAGCGTTCCGAGAATCGGGTCAATCCAGTTTTCATTCAGCTTGTCAAGACGATTCGACACACGGCTGACATAGGTGGTTCCGCTGAGATAGGTGTCTTGGTTTTCTGTGATTACCCCTCCGGCTTCGAGAATAGCCGTTTGAATGCGCTTGATGTCGATGTCCTTGTCTTGCATGGACCGGATAATCGTGTCGGCGACCGTAATATCCGGGATATCGAAAGAATGACGCGACAAATCAAATGCATTTTGTCGGGCATGCCGGTTCTCTTTCGTTTCGTGATCGGTGTATTCAGGCTTTTTGGGGAAAGCTGATTCTGGCGGGATGGATGCCTCAAAAAGATTGTCGGTCTGGATATCATTCAATCTTTTTTGGGCGTAATTCAGCATGTGTCTGGTTACAAAACGGCCGTCACCCTCTATGACAGACTTAAGAGCACGCAGTACAGGGGCATCCGACTTCAACCCCAGCAAATCTCTCAAGTATTGCCACATTTCTTTCAGGAACACCTTGGCTTCGGCAATCCAAGATTTCGCTTCATAACGCGATTTGAGCAGCCGCGTACCGTTCACCGCCCAGAATTCTGAGGGGTCGGAAAACTGATAGTAGCTATAGTCTAAAGTCCCGTCCGAAAATGCTTTCGCAACATCTTGTGCTGCCCGGCTATTGCCGGACTGGGCTTTAAGCATTTTCAGCATTAACGTTTTCGTCTTTTCATCGGCTTCTGAACAAACCTTATTAAAACGTGACTTGTACAGCGAAAGGATGCCCATTCTCACGGATTCCGGCATCATGCGTTCAGTGTGATGCAGAATTTCGTGGACGGCCGTGCCCGTATTACTGCGGTGTTTGACCAGATTGATAATGCGTCCCGCCGGATAATACGTACCCGCTATCGCTCCCCCGGTTTTTGATCTGATGCTTATCGCCAGATCATCGGTTATAGCAGGATTTTTATCCATAAGCCACGTTACAAAATCGACGGTTTCACTATCAAGTTCACCGTGACGTTTAGCCCGTAACAACTTCTCTTTTATCCAATCTGTTCCCCGGACTCTATCATTCATCGGCCAGTTCCCATTCTTCTGGTTAATCTGGTCAATAAGACGTGCAATGCCGGAATTGAATTCTTCCTGGGATATCTTTCCTTGCGAGAGTTGACGGGACAGTCTGTTTAGCGTGGCGGATACATAGACTTTTTTGTTTTCCGATTCCTCGGTATAAGCACGTGAGAACTTGGCGTAAACATCTATGACACTGGCCGTTTTCCCGGTTTTCCCTTCCCGGACGAACATTTCGGCCTTGTGCAAAGCTATCAGCGCTTCTGCGTCCGTCTTGGCTTCAAGCATGTCGGCCCATTTGTCCAGGCCGATAGCCCGCAAAAGCCGTTGTAAAAGCTCGGCCAGTTTTTTCAGCCCGGTTATCTTTTCGCCTTTTTCTGCCAGTTTGACCAGCGCTTCTTCAAGCGCGACGTCTCTAACCCATTCCTCGAACTGTTGAGGTGTCCAATTTTTCCCTTCATTTTTCCTTACCTGTTCAATATAATCAGGGTTATCCTTGTACCATTCTTGCGCAAGTCGTTCGATCCGTGGATTATGATCTCTGAGAAAAACAAGTACGGGCGAGAGCCTGTTCCCGAAGAAACCGTTAAGACCATAGTGTCCAATCACCTCATGGGCGAAGGTACTTTTTGCATCCTCCGCGGAATCGACATTCATGGAAACAAGATAACACGTACCTTTGAAGAACCCCCCCTTAATGTCTTCGGGCGCCTGAAACGGAAGATCAGAAGGCTTTTCCACCACGACTAATTCCGGGGCATTGTCGTATTCTTTCTTCAATTCGTCGGCGATACGCCGGACTTCGTCAATGCCAAAACGGACGCTTTCCTTCCCACCACGGGAATACAGAATACTTTGACTATCAGAAGACTGTTGCCTGGCTTCAGCAGCCGACTTCTTACGCCGGAGATAGGGCGTATCGGGAGTGATCCGACTGGGTTTGACCACGCCGTCAAAAATCATATAGCCATCACCTACCTCAACGGCTTTGTATCCCGCTCCCCGGGCGATCAATCCTTTTATTCGCTGCAATTCCCAACGGTCATCATTGCCGGAACCTAATATCTCTTCGGCATAAGTGATATTATCCCTCACCACCGCCTCGACGATGTTATCAAGATCACTGTCACTTAAGGCATCAACGTCCTTTTGGTCAAGAAAATAATCTGACAAATGAGCCTTGATTTTTTCTTCGACATCTTCAATGTTTCTAATATCCTCGTCTTCAGCGATATCGCCCACAGGCAAAGTTATTTCGTAGAGCTTTTCCCCATAATAGAAATCAGGATGAACAGCGGCAAATATGCCGCCCTCTACAACGCTTCCTTTATAGTTTGGATCAATCTTTTCCAAACCCTTGTTCGTGGCATGGAAAAACGTTTTCGTGCCATTTTTTCGGTCTTTTTCTCCTATCTCATCCAGATAATCTTGTGCATCTTTGTATTTTTCAGCACGGCGAAATGACGCAATCTTGCTTCTGTCATTCTTGACCAGCTTGATCAACCGGGCATTCGCCCCCGTAGTGGATAACAGGTCTTTGTCCTTAAAGGTACCCGCCGGCAGTTTTTCAACAACGGCACCATTATCTTCAAGCCAATTTCGGAAGGCTTCCGCTTTTTGGTCTTTCCCAAAAAAAACACCCTCCCCGGCGATTGCGACCAGACGCCCCCCATCATTTAGCATGTCATACGCCCGCATGATATGTTCTGCATCTTTCCGACTGGAGAAAGGCGGATTCATGATAATGGCATCGTACTTTTCCGCGGGGGCGAAAGTTTCGAAGTTGTTATGGATGACAGGATAACCTTTGGCTTCCAGTATGCGGCTCAATTCAGAAGAAACTTCTATCGTGTCAACCTGGCCGCCTGCCGCCTTGGCGGCATCGGCAAGATTGCCGTTACCGGCAGAAGGTTCAAGTACCCGCGTGCCTTTCGAAACTTCTGCCATGTCCGCCATGCGTTCGGCTACGGCTTTCGGTGTCGGGAAAAAATCGATACCGACCTTCCGCCCGACAATGGCGCGTTCGGCTTCCTTGACTTTGTCCGGTCCGGATTTTTCAGACATGAGTTGGATATATTCCCGGACAGCCGCTTTTAACGAAGCGGCATCGGTTATTCCCATGCTTTCAAGGCGTTTTCTGTTGCTTAAAGGCAGTACATCGAACGGTATGAGATGATCAAAAAGGTCACCTGCGCGTTTGGTTTTCTCGTGCGAATAGCGGGATTCCGCCTTGTCCCGGGCCACGCTGATAAGGCGCATTAACTCTTCAATTTGTGCTTTTGTCGTCAGTTTCGCGAGATACTTGGCCTCCCCCGATTCAATCGCGGCGGCAACGTTTCGCATGGTCTTGGCAATTTGAATTTCTTCCCTTGCCTTTTCTTCAACGCCCCCGGCCATTCGGGCACGTCTGGCAGTATTCGTCAGGCGCTGTGTATGAAGCTTTTCATTGGCTTTTTCTTCAAGTCGGTTCGCCATGGTCCGCAACCGCGTTGCAACATTCTGTCGGTTAGCGGTGGCAGACGAGGTAGAATCGTTTACTTGCTGTTGGGTCCTTGTTTCTTGTTGTTCAGGTCGCGCACTTCCTGAAGGGTCTGTCTGTCTTGTTGCGTTGGATTCTTGCCCTGCATCAGGGTTTTTAACAAGGCTTGCCCTCTCTGGCTTTTGTACAATGCCTTCGCTTCTTTGCTGAGTGCCATTTTGATTTCTCCAATTGTCGAATACCTGATCCCGCACGGGAGCGTCGCCAAACATGGAATCCCGCGAGTGCCACGCCTTTATCATACCATCGGCTAACGACGATAACGCCTCTCCGATTTGTTTTGCTGACCGGACGTTTTCAGAGAGCATTTGCACGATAACGTCGGCTTCTGCACTTCTTTCGATGTCACGGGTACGCGCATAATCGGTCAGTTTCTCACCACGTCTGGCCGCATTGACGGCAGCCACAGCCGCCTCCGTCACCAGTTCCCGGATATCGAATTCACCTGTATTTTTAAGATGCACCATCTTGTGCGCCGCACGCGCAAGACCACTCAAAACAGTTTTCGATTCCGGATCGGTCGCCTGCGCGTAGAGGTTGACTAATTGATCGTTTTCATAAGCGGCCTTGAACACGGCGGCCATCAAGCGATCTTGTGCCTGTCGCGTCGGCTGACCATCCGGTGTCATCATGCCAACCTGTTCCGAAACAGGCATGGCTTTCACAAAATCACGAACATGCTGCCGGTTGATGCCGTTTTCATCGAAAGCAATTGCCGAGATATCGACGCGACGCGCATCATTTTTCGCCTGTTCCAGCGGCGA
>DBGFLV010000005.1:0-7162 GCA_048528425.1 Oxalobacter sp.
CGGCTTCCGTCAGAAGCGCTCCGCCTCCCCCGGCGCCTCCAACAGTTTTTTCCACCAGAACAGCCCCTGTCAGATTGGTCAGCGTATCGATGGCTTGCCAGGCTGCCTTGTAACTGATGCCCGCTTCACGTGCTGCTTGTGAAATGGAGCCGGTTTGCCCGATCTGCCGTAACACCTCGATGCGTTTATCGGTCGTTCCCTGCGTAAAGGCCTTGGCCAAAGAAACTGAATCGCTCATCTTTTTTGTCAACCGTTTTGCAACCCATAAAAAGTTGAACCTTTTTCACCCGGTTCTGTTAAAATTCGCTATTCCATAATTGAATAGCGATCGTTGTCATGCTCACGTTTTTCCGTTTACCTCAGTGGCTACTGGCCTTTTTACTGCTGGGTGCTTCGGTTACCGCTTCTGCCGAAACCGTTCACGTTGCCGTAGCCGCCAATTTCGTTGAACCGCTTAAAAGCATTTCCCGACAGTTCGAAAAAGCCACCGGAAACTCTGTCACGATCACTAGCGGTTCAACCGGCAAACTCTATGCACAAATCAAAAACGGTGCTCCTTACGACTTGTTTTTGGCGGCTGACGCCAAAACACCGGCCAGACTGGAACACGAAAACGCTATTGTACCCGGCAGTCGCTTTACCTATGCTATCGGCAAACTGGCATTATGGTCTGCCAAGCCTGATTATGTCGACAGTCAGGGAGCAATTTTAAAAAAACAACCGTTCAGCCACATCGCCGTGGCGTCGCCGAAACTGGCCCCCTACGGCTTGGCTGCCTTGCAAACCCTTGAAAAAAAGGGACTTGAAAAAACGCTACGACCCAAAATCGTACAGGGTGAAAACATTGGCCAGACTTACCAATTCGTCGCGTCGGGCAATGCCGAACTCGGATTCGTCGCCCTCTCCCAGATTTACCGAGACGGCAAAGTCAAAAGCGGTTCGGCCTGGATCGTCGACACCTGCGACTATCAGCCCATCCGGCAAGACGCGATCATGCTGCCCCACGCCAAAAACAACACCGCAGCCGTCGCTCTGATGAAATACCTGAAATCCGACGCGACTCATCAGGTATTGAAATCGTACGGCTACGCTTATTGACGGACACGACATTATGCCTGACATGGATTGGTCCGCCATCTGGCTGACGTTGAAGCTGGCAACGTTGACCACCACGGTTCTGCTGGTCATCGGTACCCCCCTGGCATGGCATCTCGCCCGTACTCAAGGCTGGTGGCGCGGTCCCGTCAATGCCGTCATCGCCTTGCCTTTCGTTTTGCCGCCGACCGTTCTCGGCTTTTACTTGCTGGTCCTGATGGGACCGAACGGCGCCGTCGGTCGTCTTTTCGAATGGCTGAGGTTACCTTCGCTGCCGTTCAGCTTTTCTGGGTTGCTGGCCGCTTCAGTCATTTATTCACTGCCTTTCGTCGTACAGCCATTGCAAAATGCGTTTGAAGCGATCGGCAGGGAACCGGTTGAAGCGGCAGCCACACTGCGGGCGTCTCCGGTGGATACGTTCTTCACCGTTGTCCTGCCGCTGGCGAAACCGGGTTATCTGACTGCCATTGTCATGGGATTTGCCCACACAGTCGGCGAATTCGGCGTCGTATTAATGATCGGAGGTAACATTCCCGACAAAACCCGCGTCTTGTCCGTGTCCATTTACGATCACGTCGAAGCCCTCGAATACACCCAAGCTCACTGGTTGTCGGGCGGAATGCTCATTTTCGCTTTTTTCGTCCTGCTGGCCCTTTATCTGTTGAATCCGAATCAACGTCGCGCATGAATAGTCTGCTTTTCAAAGGGAAAGTCAGCTATCCCGCTTACGAGCTGAACTTCGATCTTTCACTCCCGAGCACCGGGATTACCGCTCTTTTCGGTGTATCCGGCGCAGGCAAATCCACCTTGTTGCGTGCGGTCGCCGGCCTGGTTCGGCCATCGGACGGCACGATAAGGCTTGGCGACACCGTCTGGCAAGACGACACCGAAGCCATTTTCGTGCCGCCTTATCAACGCTCGCTGGGTTTCGTCTTCCAAGACGCGCGTCTGTTCTCCCATCTGACCGTCACAGGCAATCTTCAGTACGGCATGAAACGTGTCCCGGCAGAAAAAAGAACCGTTTCCTTGGAACAAGCCGTTGAACTGCTGGGGATCAGCCATTTGATGAACAGAATGCCTGACACCTTGTCGGGTGGAGAAAAACAACGGGTCAGTATCGCCCGGGCATTGGCGACCAGCCCTCGCCTTCTGTTGATGGATGAACCGCTGGCCGCGCTTGACGTGAAACGCAAGTGGGAAATCATTCCTTACCTGCAACGGTTGAACGACGAATTGAATATTCCGATGCTGTACGTCAGCCATGCCCTCGAAGAAGTCGGCATGCTGGCAGACCATCTCGTTTTACTCGACAAAGGTCACATCGTCGCTTCGGGAGAGACCAACGAACTTCTGACACGTATCGACTTGCCGCTGGCGTATAACGACACCGCCTCTGCCGTGATTACCGGCCACGTAACCGAAAAAGACTCCATGTTTTGTCTCGGCACGGTCACCTTTTCAGGCGGCAACCTTTACCTGCCCGATAGCGGTTTCAGACTTGGACAGAAAATGCGACTGCGCATTCAGGCCCGCGACGTCAGCCTGGCGACAGAAAAACCGGTCAACACCAGCATACTGAACGTTTTTGAAGCGAGAATCGTCAACCTTTCAGACGATGTTGCCGGGCAAGTCATAGTTGAACTCGATGCCCAAGGAACGCGTTTATTGTCCAGAATCACAAGCAAGTCCGTCAATGCCCTCAAACTGGGCTCAGGAAAGACCGTCTACGCCCAAATAAAAGGGATTGCGGTCATCGAATAAACGACCGGGCAACACTCCTGTGTCGCTTCCGGTCTCTGAAAAAAAGCCGCGACCGGCTGAAAAACCAATACCTCGTTATAATAAATGAAAACGATTCTTATTCCTCTGTTCCGTTACTTTACAAAAGGAACAGGAACACCAGGAAAATAATTTAACGATAAACAACTGTTTCCCGATGGAGATATTTTATGAACGCCAAAGCACAGGTTCCACAATACGATTTACTGATCAACGGGCAATGGGTTCCGCCTGAAGGCGGCCAGTATTCCACTATACTGAATCCGGCCACTGAAGAAGTCATTGCCCATGTTGCCGCAGGCAGCGCCAAAGACGTCGATACTGCCGCCAGGGCGGCTCGCGCTGCGCTAAAAGTCTGGAACGGCATTACCGCTGCCGAACGGGGCCGTATCCTGAACCGTCTGGCAGACTTGCTTGAGACGCATCAGGAAGAACTGATCGCTTTGGAGAGCGCCAATGCGGGTAAACCGATTTCCAGCGTCAGAAGACAAGACATGCCGGCGGCCATTGACACATTGCGGTATTACGCCGGCTGGACGGACAAAATCATGGGACAGGTGATTCCGGCCAGAACCGATGCGCTGACCTACACCGTTCGCGAACCGGTCGGTGTCGTGGGCGCCATCGTACCCTGGAATTTTCCGATTATGATCGGTATCTGGAAAATCGCGCCTGCACTGGCCTGCGGTTGCACGCTAATTGTCAAACCGGCCGAACTGACGCCGATGACAGCCATCCGTATCGGTGAACTGGCATTGGAAGCCGGTGTTCCGCCGGGCGTCCTGAACATCGTGACCGGCAAGGGCAGTGTGGTCGGCGATGCCATGGTGGCTCATCCCCAGGTCGACAAGATCACGTTTACCGGTTCACCGAAAGTCGGCCGCGGCATCATGCAGGGCGCCGCCAGCAACTTCAAGAAAATCACGCTGGAACTGGGCGGCAAATCGGCCAACATCATTTTCGATGACGCCGATCTGGACAGTGCCGTCCGGGGTTCCGCTTCCGGCATTTTCTTCAATGCCGGACAGGTTTGTTCGGCAGGTTCGCGTATTTTGGTTCACCGAAATATTCACGACGAAGTCGTCGATCGCCTAATCGAGCGGGCCAAGAAAATCAGGATCGGCGATACCGCGTCGAAAGAGACGATCATGGGGCCGCTGGTTTCCAACAATCAGTTGAAAACCGTGATGGACTACATCGACGTCGGCAAAAAAGAAGGGGCTTGCGTCGCTTACGGCGGTAACCGAGTCGGTGACAAGGGTTTCTATGTGTCCCCGACGATTTTCACCGACGTCAAGCATGAAATGCGCATTTCACAGGAAGAAATTTTCGGACCGGTCGCCAGCGTCATCCCTTTCGAAGACGAGGAAGACGCCATCCGGATTGCCAACGGCACGGCCTTCAGTCTGGCCGCCGGTGTCTGGAGCGCCGACGTCACCCGTATCCACAAGGTCGCTAACGAACTGAAAGCCGGTACCGTTTGGGTCAATACTTACGGTTACACCGATGTCCGTCTTCCCTGGGGCGGTACGGGCGAATCCGGTTTCGGTCGCGAACACGGTGAAGCGGCTCTGGAAAATTTCACCGAACCCAAAACGATCTGGTTGTCCCTGTTGAAACGGTAGCCCTCCAGCAGTAAAAAACCTCTCCGGCGGAGAGGTTTTTCATTAACACAAGCGCCTGTCAGGCTGCCAACGCCGCGGCGTCGTCAACGGCTTTAGCAAGCGCCTTCTTCATTCTGTCGTATTCTTCCACCAGATACGCTTCCGCCCATTTTTGGTCGTCGATATTGAGTACCCGAACGGCACTGTATTTGTATTCCGGCGTTTTGGAATACGGATCGAGATGTTCGATCGTCAGCTCGTTGCAGGCACCGATCCACCATTGATAAGTCATGTAAACGGCACCGCGATTCGTTCTTTCACTGACCTGTGCACGACTGATGACCTTGCCCCGACGGGATTCTACCCAAACCAGTTGCTGGTCACGAATACCCAGCTCTTCAGCGTCTTTCGTATTCATCTGGACATAACCGGGTTCATCGGCCAGTGTCTGCAAGGCCGAACAGTTGCCCGTCATGGAACGGCAGGAATAGTGTCCCACTTCGCGCACCGTACTCAACACCAGCGGGAATTCGCTGTCTATCTGATCCAGTGGCGGCCTCCAGTCCGAGGCAATCAATTGCGCTCTTCCATTGGGAGTAGCGAACCGGTTACCCTTGTACATCCATTGGGCGCCCGGATCGTCCAGCGTCAGGCAGGGCCAGGGAACATATCCCAGCCCGGCCATCTTTTCATACGTGGCACCGTAATACAACGGACACAGCTCGCGCAACTCGTCCCAGATTTCCTGGGTATTGTTGTACTTCATCGGATATCCCATAGCCGTTGCCATCAGGCTGTGAATTTCCCAGTCGGGTTTGACGTCCCCTTTCGGCTCGACCGCCTTGTAAAAACGCTGGAAACCCCGATCAGCTGCCGAATAAACTCCTTCGTGTTCTCCCCAGGAAGTAGCCGGGAAAATGACATCGGCCTGCATCGCCGTTTTAGTCATGAAAATGTCTTGTACGATGACCAGATCGAGTTTTGCGTAGGCTTTCCGGACTGATGAGAGATCCGGTTCCGTCTGCAACGGGTCCTCGCCGAAAATATAAACCGCCTTCAGCGTGCCGTCTTCCACGTGATGCCCTACCTCGGTAATGGGAATGCCTTTCTTGCCGGACAGAGGAACGCCCCAGGCTTTTTCGAATTTGGCACGGATTTCCGGATTTTCGACAGACTGGTATCCGGGGAATTGGCCCGGTACCGCACCCATGTCGCACGACCCCTGAACGTTGTTCTGCCCACGAACCGGCCCAACCCCGACATTCGGCCGCCCCAGATTGCCAGTAATGACTGCAATATTGGACAAGCCCATGCAAGTCTCGACACCCTGGCCCCACTGGGTTACTCCCATTCCCCACAAAATCGTGGCCGAAGGCGCGGCAGCGTACAGGCGCACCGCTTCCCTCACCTGTTGTGGATCGAGGCCGGTGATGTCTGCCGTGTTCTCGGGTGTGTATTTAGAAACGATTTCCCACATCTTGTCGAAACCGTCGGAACAGTTTTCGACATATGCCGGGTTATACAGATTTTCCTCGATCAACACGTGCAGAAAAGCATTGACCAGCGCCATATTGGAACCGTTTTTCAGCTGCAAATGAATGTCAGCAATACGTGCCGACTCGATCACACGTGGGTCACAGACGATGATTTTGGCGCCCTTTTCCTTGGCTTTCAGAATACGGCGGGCGACGATCGGATGGGAATCAGCGGCGTTGTAACCGAAAATCAAAAGGCATTTCGTGTCTTCGATTTCGACAATCGAGTTGCTCATGGCACCGCTGCCCAGCGTTTTTTCCAGCGCCGTGACAGAAGGGCCATGACAGACACGGGCACAGCAGTCGACGTTGTTCGTGCCAACAGCGGCACGGGCGAATTTTTGTGCGACATAATTGGCTTCATTGCCGGGGCCGCGGGCGCACCCGCTGACGAAGATGGAATCCGGGCCGTGTTTTTCTTTAATTTCCAGGAGCTTCGAACTGGCGAAACGGATGGCTTCGTCCCAGGAAACCGGCGTAAACCCTTCATCCCGTCTGTAACGCACCATCGGTTGTGTCAGTCTGGGTGTCAGTAATCGGGTATCGTTCAAAAATTCCCAGCCGTAATACCCCTTCAAGCACAACTCGCCCTGATTGGTAAAACCGTTGGCACCTTCAGCTTTGACGATCCTGTTGTTCTCCACCGTGAAATGGATTTTGCAACCTGAAGCGCAATATGGACAGACAACCAGTACTTTTTTCATAATTCCCCCTGAAAACCGGCTCTTCGGCTACTGCCGGGTTCATCCCGAGTCAACAGAAAACGTCCGACGGCAAGGTGAATGCCGACTTTTCACGTTTTTCGTTAATCTTTTCTTCCAGTGTTCCGGTATCCACGATGTGCAACGCCTTGGTCGGACAGACCGAAACACATTGCGGCCCTTCAGGAACGTCAATGCAAAAATCACATTTTTGAGCGACCCGCACCGTTTTTCTGACGGTCAAAGGGCCCAGTTCGGCTTCCTTGACCGGCCGGCTGACGATTTGCATGGCACCGAATGGGCAAGCCAACACACAAGTTTGACAACCAATACAGCGTTCCTTGATCAACTGGACGGTGTCGGCCCGATAAACCAGTGCGTTCGTAGGACACACATTAACACAAGGTGCATTTTCGCACTGGCGACACTGAACGGGTGCAGTCAGTTT
>DBGFLV010000006.1:0-3397 GCA_048528425.1 Oxalobacter sp.
CACGGTAGCCGATATCCAGAACGCACTGTTGGCGCTTGGATATTCGGAAAAAGAAACGCTGTCGGCACTCAAACAAGTACCTGCCGGGTGCAATGTCTCAGATGGGATTAAAATAGCACTTAAGGCCTTGTCTAAAGGCTGATTTTTAAAACGAAGTGAGTGTTATATGAGTATTC
Source organism: Oxalobacter sp. (assembly GCA_048528425.1). Taxonomy (GTDB): domain Bacteria; phylum Pseudomonadota; class Gammaproteobacteria; order Burkholderiales; family Burkholderiaceae_D; genus Oxalobacter. The sequence continues at coordinate 177 of DBGFLV010000006.1, forward strand.
AAACCGACGATTTCAACGAAAGGCGGCTTATCGACGCCGGTTCCGCCTCACCTAACGAAGAGGCAGTTGAAAGGGCATTACGCCCCAAATATCTGAACGAATATGTCGGCCAGCACAAAACGCGCGAACAACTCGACATCTTCATCGCCGCCGCCCGAAAACGGAACGAAGCCCTCGATCACACGCTGCTTTTCGGGCCGCCCGGACTGGGAAAAACGACCCTGGCCCACATCATCGCCCGCGAAATGGGCGTCAATCTCCGGCAAACTTCGGGCCCGGTTCTGGAAAGACCGGGTGATCTGGCTGCCATTCTGACCAATCTGGAAGCCAACGACGTTCTTTTCATCGACGAAATCCACCGGATGTCACCGGTCGTTGAAGAAATCCTTTACCCGGCTCTGGAAGATTATCAAATCGACATTCTGATCGGCGAAGGGCCGGCGGCGCGCTCGGTCAAACTAGATTTGCAACCGTTTACGCTGATCGGGGCCACTACCCGCGCCGGGATGCTGACCAATCCGTTACGGGATCGCTTTGGTGTCGTGGCCCGGCTGGAATTTTACGACGTCGACGATTTGACCCGGATCGTCACCCGAAGTGCCTCGTTGCTGAAGGCGCCGATTGTCGAAGCCGGTGCCCGCGAAATCGCCCGGCGCGCCCGCGGCACCCCCCGGATCGCCAACCGTTTGCTCCGCCGGGTGCGCGATTATGCCGAAGTCAAAGGAACCGGCGAGATCACTCCGGAAATGGCCGACGCGGCATTGAAAATGCTGGATGTGGATCCGGTCGGCTTCGACCTGATGGATCGCAAGCTGCTGGAAGCCGTCCTGTTCAAATTCGGTGGCGGCCCTGTCGGTATCGCCAATCTGGCTGCCGCCATCGGTGAAGAAGTCGACACAATCGAAGACGTGCTGGAACCTTATCTGATCCAGCAAGGCTATCTGCAAAGAACGCCCAGAGGCCGTATCGCCACAACCGCCACTTATCGCCATTTCGGTGTGGCGGCACCTGCTTCCGATCCGACCGGCAATCTGTGGGACGACAAAGAAAAATGATTCCGAACCGATCCGTTCCCATCGACGTCGCGGTCGGCATCCTGATGAAAGAGAACGGCGACGTGCTGTTGGCGCAAAGACCGGTCGGCAAGCCTTACGCCGGTTACTGGGAGTTCCCGGGCGGCAAAGTCGAGCCGGGTGAAACCGTGGAAGACGCTTTGAAACGGGAATTCATGGAAGAACTCGGCGTTACCGTGCTTTCCGCCGATCCCTGGTGCTGTGTCGACCACGTCTACCCGCACGCTCACGTACGGCTGCACTTTTTCATCAGCCGTCACTGGAAGGGGACGCCTCAAAGCCGGGAAAACCAGGCGTTTTCCTGGCAGGGTTCCATCCGGGTCGAACCGCTTTTACCAGCCACCGTCCCGTTGATCCGGTGGATCGACGCCTTGCGTTATATGGCGTCCCCTGCATCGGCCGTGTCGCAGTGCAACGTGGCCCGTTGTCAACCCCTTCATACACTTGAGGAAAAATCATGATTCTCGAACTCGTTGATATCCTGATCCAGCCCGGCAAACAGGCCGAATTCGACAAAGCCATTCGCCACGGTCTCCACGAATACCTCGTTCCGGCCAAAGGCTTCATCGGGTACCGGATCAACCATGGCGTCGAATCACCGGAACGCTATGTCCTGATGAACTATTGGGAAACGCTGGAAAACCATACCGTCGACTTTCGGGAATCGCCCGCTTTTCTTCAGTGGCGCGGCGTCGTCGGCCCCTTCTTCGGCAGACCCCCGATCGTCGAACACTTTACGATTTTAGAGACAAAAAACGTCCGGTGACAGACATGGCGGTTGCTCTTAAAGAGCAAATCAGCGATAATGCACAGGCGTTGCCGGGGTGGCGAAATTGGTAGACGCAGCAGACTCAAAATCTGCCGGTGGAAACACCGTGCCGGTTCGATTCCGGCTCCCGGCACCATGCATATCAGCAAACATGTTCCTGTTTTTCCTGCCTTGACAATCTCCGGTTTCAAGGCTTTTTTATTGCTTCCGGCTTTTCGGTGTGCCGTTCCCCTAACCTGCGCGTCACGCCGTGCGTTGTTGGTAGCGCCTCTTCCCTTATTTGGCCCACGTGGACGACAGATACAGCCGATATAACGGTTTCCGGCTGCTGAGAACCGGTAAAAAACGCCGCACACAGTCGATGGAACCGACCGGTGCATCTCCTTTCGCGATCTCTTCCTATCCGCTGTCCAGCTCCGTTGCGTCTGCCAGACTTTGGGGCGCCACCATTGCTTCCGCACCGGCTTTTCCGCTGTCCGGTTGATCAATGGTCGTCATCCCTGGCGTTAGTTTTTCCCCGTTTCGACAGCGAAAAGAAAACCATTCTGGAAAGTCCACCTGAAAATGAATCAATAAAGCCCGCATTGCGGGCTTTTGGCATAACACGACAGCGGATTCCGGTTATGAAAACACGCTTTCCGTTTCAGGAAAACCATCGCTTTTCTGCCAGACATGACAATTTTGACGGTCAGTACCCTGATTTCCATGACACGTACACACGTGTCCAGCCGACTTCCGCCTGCTTGTGCTTGTGCCGTGAATGTTTCGGGTGCTGAAAACACCCGACGTTAACGATGAGGCCTTGCGTCAGATCGGCCGGAATGCCATTCTGGCGTACCCTCATCAAGACCAACCGTGTTGTCCGCTTCCGGGTTTAGTTGACGGGCTTTCGCACTCGGCATTTTCCGGTCGAAGGCTAGCACTTCGCTATCGGGCAAGTTCGACGACTTCGTTCATAACGCGCATACTGATATCGTGGATTCCGGTCAGTCCGACTACTTTCATGTCTTCCAGTCCGGATCAGGGAGGTTCGCGTAATACGAGCCTTTCGCCAGAGTCGCCTTTATCCCCGAGTTTTACCGTGTCCCTATTACATCTGATGACGGTCTGTCTGTCAGTGTTCCACCCGCTGACCGGCTGTGTCCAGTCATGTCTCAGGCTCCCTGCCCTTCTGTTGCCCAGTACAGCAAACCGTTTTCCAGCGTTTTCACCGTCGGCACGAAAAGAGCCGTCAACGCATCTGCCGTGCCGGTCGCTTCAGCCACCCGGAGGGAAGAGACCGAGCTGATGGCTCTTTCGAGCTGGCCGCAGAGAGCGTCAATGTCGCCGTTATCCCGCACCGCTTCGCCGGTTTTGTCAGCAGTGAAGCGGGCGACGGC
>DBGFLV010000007.1:0-4415 GCA_048528425.1 Oxalobacter sp.
CAGCTCGCCGACCGTAATGACGTCGTTATTGACGACCGCCGCAATGGAATCCACCACGACTGGCTTGGACGGGACCGCTGTTTTGTCTGTCTGAGCCGAAACCGGAAAAGAGCAGACCACACCCAACGCAAGGGCAACGAACCAGCGGGAAAGAGACTGTTTTTGAAAAAAACGTTTGGGAAAAAACATATACGATCCTTATAGGATGACATTCGAAGCCGGTTGCCGAAACTTGCCATCAGGGTGAAAGCGGTTCGTAACCCGGAATGCTTTGACGCAAGGCATTTAACGGATTGGAGCCCAGTTTCGACATCCCTTTCAGTTCAAGCTGGAAATAAAAAGCGGTATTGCTTTCGATTGACGACGTGGCGTAACGCTGGGCCATCAATCTCAGTATCCAGCAATCTGCGTTATATTCGAATCCGAACAGATTTTCAATAGTCCGGCTCTGGGGAATGGAATAGCTGACCTGTCCTACGGCATACCAACGTTTGGCAATAGGCCATTGCCCGGAAACGTTGATCTGATCCAGTTCGTTGCCGTATTGATCGACGGTGTCACGCAAATAACGGTATTCCGCATTCAGCAATTTCATGCGTCCGGGTTTCCACTGGGTACTAAAGTTGGCGCTGTAAAGTTTTCGGGTGCTTTGATTGTATTGTATAGAAGTGTCAACGGCTACAGTCGGAATGATGTGACCGTTGGCCATGACCAGCAAGTCGGAACGGTTTTGCGATTCATCACGTGTAGTGTTGTAGAGAAAAACACGCTGGTCGCTCAGATAATAACGCTGGCCGATACTGAAACGCATCCGTTCGGCACCGTCTTTTTCAATAAAACGGGTCGTGACAGCAGCCGTCAGATTGTTGGCGTCCGCAATGCGGTCGTATCCGTCGAATCGGTTTTCGGTAAAGAGAAGCGCGTAACCGAAACTGGGTTCACCCGAATCGAAAATCGGGTATTTACTCTGGTCTTTGTAAGGCGTGTAGACGTAAAACAAACGGGGTTCCAATGTCTGGGTCATCCCTTCACCCAGAAAAGACGCCTCTCTTTCGAAGACAAGACCGCCATCCAGGGAAAAGGTCGGTAAAACCCGGGTTAGGGAGGTAATGTTGTAGGGGGAATCTTCAATGTCATACTTGGCGACGTTTAAAATGGCTTTCGGCGTCAGAAAATAGCCACTGGTATAAATCGGATAAGAAATTTCCGGTTTGAGCACCAGACGGTTACCTCGTGCCTGTTCCCGCAAGGGTCTTTTATCCAGATCGGCATTAGACAACCAGAAACGGGTCAGTTCACTGTACATGTGCCAGTCGATACCGTTGACGTCTTCCTGACCGCCCGTGACGATCAACTGCGGGAGTCTGTCGTAAGGTTTGGTAATCGGTGCTTCAATGTCTTGCAAGACCTGATAATTCGTGGCACGTAACGTGGCGTTCCAGATACCGAACGATTTGTTGAACCCTCCCTCACGCGGCAACAGACGGTCGAGATTTCGATTCTGGGGGCTGGAAAAGTCGTCCGGATAGTTGTCGTCGGAGGCCGACCGGATATCCCAGTAATACGACAAGCCGTTACTGAAAGCTTGCTGGTGCTTGGAAGAAAGAAAGTAACGGTCGCGATCGGCTTCCTTGTCGTTCGGCAGAAATTCCAGATAGGTGATACCGGAATAATTCCATCCAAGGTAACGGGCTTCCGCACCCATTTGCAGGCCACGCCGGGCCATCAGGTTAGGAAAGAGGGTCAGATCATAATTCGGCGCCAGATTGAAATAATAGGGAACGACCACTTCAAAACCGTTTTTGGACGTCATGCCGATCGTTGGAGGCAATACACCGGATTTTCTCTCGTCCTTGATGGGGAACGTCATCGCTGGAGCGCCCAGAATCGGTACGTCCTTGAAATAAAGGATGGGACTGGTCGCATAGCCGATGTTACGGCCCGTATCCAGATGCAACTTGTTCGACTTCAAGTACCAGTCGGGATCGGTTCCTTCACAAGTACTGTAAGTTCCTTTGAAAATGTCGGTTTTGTCGTCGCCGATCATTTCGATACGGTTCGCTTTTCCCTGGGCATTGTTCATTTCCAGCCGGTAAGTAGGGTGCATCAGCAAACCTGCGCCGGTATCGAGATTGATGTGTCCCCTGTCGCCTGTGTATTGGTCGCCGAAACGTTGGATGAATACGTTTCCGATCATTTCCGCTTCGTTTTCTTCCTGCCGGAAAATGCCGTGGTCACCGGTGATCAGCGTCTGGTCGCGTTCGATTTCGACTTCATAATCCAGGTAAAGGTCGCGCGCCGGGCGTCCGGTCATTTGTTCGGCATGGATAACAGTCGGGGCATCCGGATTTTCATTGTGCTGGGAGCGGTCGTCCTGGACTTTCGCCTGAACCGAAGGAGCACTCAGCAAGGTCGCTGAAAACGCTGCAAGCAACGAAAACAGGAGACACGGCGAAAAAGATCCAAAAAAACGACTCATGAAAAGACATCAACGAAAGAAGACTTCAATACATTATCTAGAATCGCTTATTATATGAGAACTTTCACCCCGATAACGTATTGTTTCGTCTTTCATGGCTATAACTGCACAAAATATTTCTTCGGACGCGCGTCTGGTTTCACTCGTGCATTGGCTGGACACCTTGCCCGAATTCCATTTCGAACTGAACACTTTGAGACCCGCTTCTTCCGACGCCAGTTTCCGACGTTATTTCCGCATTGACACCGACAGAGGGTCTTGCATCGTCATGGACGCCCCACCCGACCGGGAGAAAATCGAACCGTTTGTCAAAGTAGCGACCATTTTCCGCCAATGTGGCGTTTCCGTGCCGGACATTTTGGCGAAAAACCTGCAGGAAGGCTTCCTGCTGTTGTCCGATCTGGGAACGGTCACTTATCTGGAAAAACTGAACAATGAAAACGCCGGGCGCTTGTATCTGGACGCCATTCATGCGTTAATTCGCCTCCAGTCCAGCAGCCAACCGGGTATTTTGCCGGAATACGACCGCCTTACACTCGAGAAAGAACTCCGCCTCTTCCCGGATTGGTATATGACACGGCATTTACAGTACACCATGACACCGGAAAAGCGAACCGATCTTGAAAGGGCTTTTTCCCTGCTTTTAGCGAACAATCTGTCGCAGCCCCAGGTTTACGTTCACCGTGATTATCATTCGCGCAATTTGATGCATCTCGACGGAACAGAAGAGATCAGTCCGGGTATTCTGGATTTTCAGGATGCCCTGTATGGTCCCGTGACTTACGATCTGGTCTCTTTGCTGAAGGACGCCTACGTGGAATGGGATGAAGAGCAGGTGCTGGACTGGGTCATCCGTTACTGGGAGAAGGCTAAAAAGGCCGGATTGCCCGTCAATTCCGGCATTGACGTTTTTTACAGGGATTTCGAACTCATGGGATTGCAGCGCCATCTGAAAGTACTGGGCATTTTCGCCCGCTTGTTCCACCGCGACGGAAAAGACGCTTACTTGAAAGACATGCCACTGGTCCTGAAATATGCCAGCAAAACAGCTCATCGCTATGCCGAACTGGCGCCGTTGGCCCGTTTGCTTGACGAATTGCAGGATAAAAAAACCGATGTTGCGTATTCTTTCTGAGGAAGGTGAAGTCCATTCCGATTAACTGCTTTAGGAACCCAACATGAAAGCCATGTTATTTGCTGCCGGCCGGGGAGACCGGATGCGGCCGTTGACCGATGACTGCCCGAAACCGCTCTTGTCCGTTCGGGGGCGGCCTTTGATCGTCTGGCACATTGTCAACCTGGTGCGTGCCGGCATAACCGAAATCGTCATCAATCATGCCCATCTGGGAAACCGGATAGAAGAAGTCCTGGGTGACGGTTCACGTTTTGGCGCATCACTTTCCTATTCCCGGGAAGATTCGGCTCTGGAAACCGCAGGGGGCATTGCTCATGCCAGACCCTTGCTGGGCGAAGCCCCCTTTGTCGCCGTCGCTTCCGACATTTACTGTCCTCACTTCGATTTTCGGCAAACGGAATCGGTTTTGGAAGACAACGACGTCTGGGGGAAGCCTTATGAAGAAGGAAAAAGGGACGCGGCCTGGCTTTATCTGGTCCCCAATCCACCTTACCATCCTGAGGGAGACTTTGCGCTTAATTCGTTTACCGTCGCCAATGACGGTCAGCCCAAATGGACGTTCTCGGGAATAGGAGTGTATCGTATGTCTTTATTTGACGCCGTTCGGCCAGGTGAGAAAGTATCGCTGGGAACGATTTTGCGGGAAGCCATTTCAAAAAAGCTGGTGGGTGGAGAAATCTATCGGGGAGAATGGAAAAACGTTAACACGATAGAAGAACTTGAAAAACTCAACACTCCGTTGCAACCCGAACGGTAAATGGCGAGGCCGGCTGCCAGGTCACCGGGAAACGCCCGTTTGCT
>DBGFLV010000008.1:0-2651 GCA_048528425.1 Oxalobacter sp.
ACCGGGAAAGACAACCGGCCTACGCCATACTCATGACGCAGGCAACCGGACAGGAAAAGACGTCCGGCGGCCCGCACATTTCCCTGTTCGATCCACTGACGTCGTTACCGAACCGTAACTATGCCGATTCACTGATCGGTAACGCCCTGTTGCGTGCGGAAAAGTCGGGCCAGACCGTCGCCCTCCTGCTGTTGGACATCAACCGGTTCAAAGTCGTCAACGAAAGCCTGGGGCACGAACTGGGCGACGAATTGCTGAAATCCATCGCGACCCGTTTGATCGGGCGTCTTCGCCAACAGGATTCAGTCATTCGCATGGGCAATGACGAATTCGTGATCGTGCTGGAAAACATCAAATGCGACGAAGACGTCAGCCAGATCGTACAACATCTTCTGGACGCCGTTTCCCAACCGCTCAAATTGGGCAGTCACGAAATCACCCCTTCCGTTTCTATCGGTTGCAGTCTTTACCCGAAAGATTCGGATGACATGGACACGCTTCTGAAATACGCCGACATCGCCATGCTGGACGCCAAAAAGACCGGTTCCAACCTGTTCCGTTTCTTCAATCGCGACATGAACATCACCGTATTGGATCAGTTGCTGGTCGAAACCAGTCTGTCCAGAGCGATGGAAAAACAGGAATTCCGGGTTTATTACCAGCCGCGCCTTTGTCTCAAAACCGGCACCATCGTCGGACTGGAAGCCTTGATCCGCTGGAACCATCCCAAAAAAGGCCTGATTCCTGCGGGTGAATTCATTGGGCTTGCCGAAAAAATCGGCCTCATTCACCGGATCGGTGAATTTGTTCTGGCAAGTGTCACCCGACAGTTGACTACCTGGCGCGACCACAACCGGGAGCCGGTTCCGGTTGCCATCAACTTGTCCGCAAAAGAATTGTACGGGCGTGAACTCAAGCACACGCTCTCCGGCGTCTTCCACAATACCGGTCTTTCACCCGATCTTTTCGAACTGGAAATCACGGAAAGCAACTTGATCGAAAATCTCGACAAAGCGAAAAACGTACTCTCGGAAATCCGGGAAATGGGCGTGGCCATTTCTATCGACGACTTCGGAACCGGTTACTCTTCGCTCAGTTACCTCTCGGCCCTGCCGATTGATTATCTGAAAATCGACAGTTCGTTCATCGCCGACGTCGTACAAAACCGTAGCACCGCTTCCATCGTTGAAACCACCATCACGCTGGCCCATTCGCTGGGTATGCGGGTCATCGCCGAAGGCGTCGAAACGGCCAGGCAGCTCCGGTTCCTGACTGAACTGGGTTGCGACCAGATCCAGGGTTACTTGTGCAGCTCTGCCCTTTCCGCAGCCGAACTGGAAAACTTCATCCGGCACTTCAGGGCCGAAAACATCGGACTGATCGTCTGACTTTCTTTACACTGAAAAAAACCGTTTTTCAGGTTTCACCGGCATTTGTGCCGTCCGTTTGATCCAGGTAAAAAGGCACAACCGTTTTACCGGTAACATAATCCGGGCGGTTGCCCTGCCGCAAACGGAAACGTCCGGCCGCCAACGCTTGGCCGGGCAAGCTGTTTTTCTTCTCATCCATTGTAAACTCCATTCATGTTCAACACCACGAATGTGCCCGGCCCGGACATCCAACACAATACGGCCCCCTCCGTTTATTCCGATGACCGGAAACCGGACAAATACCGGACCATTCTGAATCAACTCCCCGTCGGCATCGTGCAGGTAGGCGAAAACGAACAAATCCTTTTCGTCAACACCCGCTTTGCCGACATGCTCGGCTACCTACCGGAAGAATTTCCGCGCAACATCAAGGATCTGATCAATCCCGACACTTACTTCCACACCCAGCACACCTGGAAAGACATGTGGCAAACTACCCGCCAGTTCCAGGTGGACGTCCGTTTCCGTCGGAAAAACGGTTCGTACATACTGACCGAAAGCGTTATCAGGCTGGTTTTGAATGAAAACGGACAGTTGGATTTCGCACTCATCGTCTCGCGGGAAGCCGACCCGGACGGCAAACCCGTACCGGAACGCCACATCTCCCTGTTCGATCCGTTGACCTCACTACCGACCCGCAACTATCTCGACAGCTTTCTGGACAGTGCCATTGAGCGCAACCGTCAACACGGCAAAATGCTGGGTGTGCTGGAACTGAACATCAATCGCTTTAAAATCATCAACGAAAGTCTGGGGCACGACGCCGGCGATGCCCTGTTGAAGTTGATGGCCAAAAGGCTGATTCACGCCGTCCATGAAAACGACACCGTCAGCAGGACAAGCGGAGACGAATTCATCGTCATTCTGGAAAAAATCGACCATGCTGCCGACATCGTCTCCATCGCGTCACGACTGATGAAAACGGTGACAGAACCCCTGCAACTGTCAGGACACGACTTGTCCATCGCCGTTTCCATTGGGGGCAGTCTTTTCCCGCGCGATGCGACAGACGGTAGCACGCTGTTGAAATATGCAGGGGTCGCACTGGCTGAAGCCCGCAAAAAGCGCTCCAGTATCGTCCGCTTTTTCGACTCGGCCATGAACGTGACGCCACGCGAAAAACTGATGACCGAATCTGAATTGCATCGCGCCCTGGAGCGCCGCGAATTTATCCTCTTTTACCAGCCACGCCTTTGCCTTAAAACCGGTTCGGTCGTCGGC
>DBGFLV010000009.1:0-15289 GCA_048528425.1 Oxalobacter sp.
TATTGCCCGTGTCTTCTGCTTTTTATCGTTTTCTCCGTTTTTCGACAATTTTCTATGCCGGTTTTCCCGAAAATACATGACGGAACAAGAGAAAGGAGCAGATTAGTATTCACGACCAAAAAGGAGTGTCTCTTCCAGCCTGGACAGGCCGGCATTTGTCTGAACGATTGCCGATGACGGGTCTTTTTCTATAAAATGCCTGGTTTGTTATCCGGACTCATGCAATCTTACAAAATGATGTTACACGCTCTTTCGGAAGGTGTCGATCCGATTCGTTTGTTCAATGACAGACTTTCTTTCTTTCGTTGCACGGTTTGCTTTTAAGCCGGTAGATAAGGACACTTTTTGATGGACGATAAAACTCTCCGTTCTGTGCGTTTTGCCGGCGTTGTCCGCTTGTTCGGCCCGGAAGGGGCGAGACGGCTGGCTGGCTCACATGTGTGTGTTGTCGGTGTCGGTGGGGTGGGTTCTTGGGCGGTTGAAACGTTGGCCCGAAGTGGAGTCGGGCGTTTGACGCTGATTGACGGAGACGTCGTTGCCGAATCGAATATCAACCGGCAAATCCAGGCTTTAGACAGTACATTGGGCAAGCCCAAAGTGACGGTTCTGGCTGAACGGATTGCCCAGATCAATCCGGATTGCCGGGTTTTTCCGGTTCAGCGTTTTGTCGAGGCACCGAATATGGACGAACTGATAGGAAGTGGCTCGTTCGATTTCGTGATCGACGCTATTGACCGTGTCCGGGACAAGACGGAACTGATCGCTTACTGTCGGGATCGGTCGATCCCGATGATAACGGCAGGCAGTGCCGGAGGCCAGATGGACCCCACGCTGATTGAAATACGAGACCTCTCCCGGACGGAGCAGGAACCGCTATTGGCCAAGGTACGCAAGCGTTTGCGTTCCCAACACGGTTTTTCGCGTAATCCCAAAAATAAATTCGGCATTGATGCGGTCTATTCCCGCGAACCGGTCAGTTATCCGGAAAAGGAAAATACCGATTCGGAACAACCGGTGACGGGTTTGAACCCGGCCGGTTTCGGAACCTCTATGGCGGTGACCGCCGGTTTCGGACTGGCAGCGGCCTCTTGCGTGCTTCGCCGGATTGCTTTCCGGTGAGTGTGGGCTTCGCCTTGCGCAGTTTGTCGGAACAGTCTCCACCAGATCTGTACTGACCCGATGCGAACAGGAAAGCCTGGCTGGTGTATGGGTTCTCGGAAAAGACGGCGTTGCCCGTTTGGCCCAGTCTACTGAAGAGAGGGACGGCAGCTCGTCCCTGTTGCCTGAATAGCGGTGTTGACCTTACGGTTCGGATGGAAGAGGCCGCATCGTTGATGATATTGTCGTCTCGCGTGCAGGTTACCGGTAACGCGGTTGTGCCGTCGATTGAGCAGGGACGGTCTTCGATGCCGGCATGGTGGATACTGACAGCGGGACAGGGAGGCATACCGGTGTGATCGGTGGAACGACCGTCTTCAGTAACGGCGATGAACTTGTGCGGGTGATGGGATGAAGAGCGGGTTTGGAAACGGAACGTGAAGCCTGTGAAATAATGAATAGCCTTGATTGCCGTCACGGGCCGCAAAGAACAGAAGTCGGTGGGACGCCGGTTTTGAAAAACGATTTCGGAAAACGACCCGAAAGTCCGGATTTCCGTCGTTTCAGTGTCGGCAAGACGGAAGGCCTCCATAAAAACGCGTGGATTTGCCGGTTAACGGCTGATTTCATGCAGAATCCGGTAAACGGCCGGTTTTCCCGGTTCATTGCAGAGAACGGATTCCATCAGTGCGAAACGGGTGACTCGCCAATGGACAGGCGGTTCGATTTCGGCCTGGAAAAGCGGAGCGTTTCGGGCCAATGTGACGTGAGGGCGGAAAATGTCTTTTTTTTCATTCCGATAAGCGGGGGTAAGGAAACGATGCGCCGTGTCGTACAGCGATGCCAGTGGAAGCGGCGTCTGGGAAGGGCCTGCCCAAAGCAAGCGGATTTTCGGAAAGTAACCGATCCGGTCGATAACCAGTTCAAACGGTGAAAAGTCGGATTGATCCATGAAACGAGCCAGTTCGGACACTTTATTTTCAAGCTGGTTGCCGAGGAAGAAAAGGGTCAGGTGCAGGTTTTGTACCGGCGTTTTCCGTCCGGGAATGACCGTTTGCCATTTCAGCAATGCCGTTGTGGTTTGGTAATCCGGCAACAGGGCGAAAAAAAGCCGTTTTGTCTGGAAGCCGGTTTTTTCTTCAGTCGTCGAGGTCATTTTAGGGGGCACCCGTCGGTTTAGTACGGCAAGTACCGCTCCCGGAGTCTGTGTAAGGGGAGTCGGTGGTAGAGAGGAAGGTCCATTGATAACCCTTGTCGTTCAGTTCGAGGCGCAAAACGCCGAACGTGCGACTGGCCAGCGCTTCGCTGTTGGCGCGCTGCCTGAAAAGCGGGGGTTGTGTGGCGCCACCGGTACCGATAACGAATTGGCGGATGCCGTTGATGTTGTCCGGGTTGCCTTCGGCGTCCTGGGGTACAAACCGCTCATAGTGGTGATCGTGACCGGACAGAACAATGTCGGCTTTCGCGTTTTGAAGTATTTGCCAGACGGGTTTCATGAAACCGGCGTTGCCGTGCCAGCCCGAACTGTACAAGGGATGGTGCCAGAAAGCCATGATACAGGAAGACCGGTTTTTTTTGAGGTCGTCACTCAACCACTTCAACTGACGTTGGAAAGCGTCTCCCGTGAGATTACTGTCCAGTGAAACGATGTGCCAGTTTCCCCGTTCGAAGCTGTAGTAGGGTTTTTCTTGGGAACCGGCCTGTTTCCCGAAATAACGGTGATAGCCGTAGGCCAGCGGTGAATAGTACTCGTGGTTGCCGGGAGTGGGGCGTGTCCGCTTTTTGAAACGGCCCCAGGTGGTTTCGTAACAATAGGCGTATTCGCCCGGAAGACCGAGTGGGTAGGTAGCGTCGCCCAGCATGAGAACCGTAAAGTCCGGTAACGTTTCGGAATGAGAGCGGATCAGTTCGGCTGTCTCGGCCGCCCTGCTTTTGGAGACGGTTGTTTTGCGGCAATCGGCAATGTCGCCTGCGGCAAAAACGACGTACGGAAGGACTTTTCCGTCGACTGACACGGCCGGTTCCGGTTGCCCTGCATGCGCTTGCAACCAGTACGGATACAGGCAAAACAGCAGAGCCCATAAAACCGGTTTCTTTTTCGGGTGGGCTGTTGGGTGAAAACGTTGTTTCAGGGGCACGATTCTTTGACACCACAGGGAAAACAGTTGCCATCATATCAGTTGACACGCAACCGGTCTGATATTTTTTACCGGTCGGCGTAAACGACACCAGGCCGAATGGCTGAATTGGTTTAGTCGACAGGATGGTGCGTTTCCAAACAGGAGCGCGCTTTTTTTTCCGTTTTGCGGAGAATCACGCTCATCCCGACGGACAGGATGACCAGGCTGACGGTATTGCTGAACCAGAAGCCGGATGATCCGGTAATGCGAGTCGGGGTCACGGCGGAGAAAAGGTTAAAGGCAAACAGATACCCACATCCGAGCCCGATGCACCACAAGGTCACGACGTACAAGAGAGTGGGAGTCAGGACGACTTTGTAGGCCCGGAGAACGTAAGACGATGTAACCTGGATGGCGTCGAAAAAAAGCAGACTGCAAAGGAAGGGAAACAGGGGAAGTGCACTGGCTGCTACTGTTACATCCCCGGTATAGAGGCGGACGATCTCATTCCTGGCCAGCCAGACCGATCCGGCAACGGCAAGGGCCAGGAAGGCGGACAGCCGGATACCTGCCGAAGCGATTTTTCGGGCGGCCTCCAGTTTTCTGCCTCCGATGGACTGGGCAACCAGCGTACTGGTGGCACTGGCCAACGACAGGGGCAACATATATAACACACCCGAAAAGTTGGCGACGATCTGGTGTCCGGCAACAGCGTCAACTCCCAATCGGGAAATGAAAAGTGCCATGAAGGTGAATGAAGTCACTTCGATGAAGTAATTGAGTCCGACGGGAATGCCGAGGCTTAACAGGGCTTTCAGGGAACGCCAGTCCGGCGCGGCCAGTCCGGTACCGAACAGCTCGAGCATTTGATAGAAGGGGTTGTAACGGAGAATCAGCCAGCCAATGATGAGTTCCAGCCAGCCAATGATGAAAGTGGCCACGGCGCACCCGGGCCCGCCGAGTGCCGGAATGCCCAGACCACCGAAGATGAACAGAGTGTTTAACGGTATTTTCAGAAAAAGACCGCCGACCTGAATAGCCATGACCATTTTGGGACGGGCCATCGCGTTGTTTAACGTATTGTAGACCAGAAAGTTCAGTGAAGCAGGCAGTGAAAACGCCAGAATGCGGAGGTAAAGCGTCGCTTTCTCGGTCATGGCCGGAGATGCTTTGGCGATCGCGAGCAGAGGTTGCGGAAAACAGAGCAAAAGAGAACCGGCCAGGGAAAGAAAAACAGCCAGCCAAACGCCTTGTTTGGCTTGTTTGCCCATTTCGGTGAACCGGCCCGCACCGAATAGCTGACCGAACGTCGGTGCAAGCGACTGCATGACACCATTTAACGCAACGTAGACGCTGATATAGACGGAAGCACCGACTGCCAGCGCGCCCAGATCGGTGACGGAATAGCGGGAAACCATAGCCGTGTCCAGTACCGGATTGGCTATTGCGGCCAACTGACCGATCCAGATCGGCAGCGCCAGACCGGCGATGCGAAAAACGAGGCGGGAAGAGCCGTTTTTCGTCTTCACTCGACGTTACGGTAGAGGCGGAAACGTTCACCCCGATCGCTCGGACGATGGCCTTCCCAGATCAACCGCATGTTTTTGTACGTTTTGGGCGAAACGGGACGGTCGTATTTCGGTACGCGGTCTCCCAAAAGCAGGTAAGGACAAGATTCGGTTTGAAAGTTTTCGAAGCGGACATTTCCGAAGTAAGCAAACGAAGCGCGCTGTGCGGCCGAGACGTTTGTCCGGATGCAATTGCTTTTGTCCAGTATCCGGTCGGCCATTTCAGTCGCAATTCCTGCATAACTTTTACTGTAATTGATCCAGGGTAACCACAGCGTCGCCAACAGTACCCAGCACAGGATGACGCCGCCTGTGGAGAGCACGACGGCACGCCACAAGACGGCAGGCTGGCGCGAAAGACGCCAGTAGACCAGTGCAAACCAGCAAATGGTGACGCACGCAGCAATCAATGTGGCTATCACGTCAAATTCCGGCAGGAAGCCCGGTGCCAGTTTGGAAGCGTTTTTCGCGATGCCCGTCGGCCAACCGGTGTGTTTGGCAGCCCAGGCGAGCCAGATGAACAGGGCGCATACGGTCAGCGTCATGACGGAAAACCAGTCGATGGCATTGATGGCGCCCCGTTTCATAGTGGGCAATCCCAGTGCAGCCAGTATAGCCAGCGGGGGCAGGAAGGACAGGAGAACAGTTTCTTCCTTTTGAGGATTGAAAAAGGCGAGGACGAGAAAAGCGAGCGTAAAAAGCAGAGGCAACACAACGTGTGCCGCACGCCATTGCCGTCGCCAGGCATAAATGGACCAACAGGCGAAAGGCCAGGCCGGCCAGAAAAACCAGATGCCGTTACGGAAGAAAAACCGGATGGAATCGAAATTGGGGAGACCGATTTGTGCCG
The DNA here is from genome assembly GCA_048528425.1 of Oxalobacter sp. Taxonomy (GTDB): domain Bacteria; phylum Pseudomonadota; class Gammaproteobacteria; order Burkholderiales; family Burkholderiaceae_D; genus Oxalobacter. Next base: position 5,637 of record DBGFLV010000009.1, read on the forward strand.
CGTTCCAAACGAGCCAGGCATGAAAAGGCGAACTGTTGTAAGGACGCGCCACTTTGACCACAAGCCACCACAATATGACGGGCAAGAGGGTAGCAGTAAAGGAAACGAGCAGGTTAACGACGTGTTTTTGCCGGGGAGGCTTACAGAAAAAAACGGCGATGAAAAAACAGCAATACAAACCTAACGGTGTCACCAGACCGTTGGTCAGTGCAAGCGCGCCCAGGGCAAGCCCGAGAAGAACGGCGTTCTTGATGACCGGACGTTCGATATAGCGGGCGCTTCGGTACAGGGTGTAGGCGACTACGGCGACAAACAGGGCTTCGACACTCGTTTCGTGGCTGTGCATCAAAAGACCGAGGCATCCCAGATAGATGAGCAGGGCACCGTCTGCCAGGACGCGACCGTAGGCCAGGGCTTCAGGCTGGCCCCCGAATGCCAGTCTCATCGGTTGGGCTTCATTTCGCTTTCCCAGCAGAAAGGTCGTATGCCAAACGGAATAGGCACCCACCAGGAAAAAGCACAATGGAGCGATCCGGGCAGCGAGCGCATCACCCAGAAAACCGCCGAACAGTTTGATGCAGATGGCACCGAGCCAGAAAGTCAGCGGTCCGGAACCCGCTATCGGTAAACCTGAAATATTCGGCCACAACCAGTCCTGCCATCCGTGATGGGCCATTGTCCACATGACGCCGAAATCGGCAGCGTCGCTGTTCTTCCAGGGATCACGGCCGATTAAACCGGGCAGTATGTAAAGCAGACAGAGCAAGAGAATGCCCCACCGCGGCAGTGTCAGCGTGGCCGCGGCCGGCAGGCGCACCGGCCTGGGTGACGGGATCAAACGGGGCTGTGTATCGGACATTGAAGAATTTCTGGTACAAGTTCAGCCAAATTGAGTTTGGAAAAAAAAGGCAGCCGAAGCTGCCTTTTCCATTGGGTACAGAATCAGCCAGCGGATACCTTGGAACCGACTTTGCCGAATTTCTGCCGGAATTTTTCAACTCGGCCTGCGGTATCGACAATTTTGTATTTGCCGGTATAAAACGGATGGGATTCGGCTGAGACTTCCACTTTCACCAAAGGGTATTCCTTGCCTTCGAACATGATGGTTTCACGGGTCGGAATGGTGGAACGGGTGACGAATTTGAAGTCGCACGAAACGTCCTGGAATACGACTTCCCTGTAATCGGGATGAATGCCTTCTTTCATTGATTGCCTCTGATCTGTGGGTAGCCAGCCGGCACTTCATCGGTCAAACTGCTTCGTGACCTGATTGCCTACCACTTGCCCGGTTAAGTCAAATTCGGATAATTGAAAAGTTTACCAATTCAGCCAAAACTTTTAAACACATTATTCTGCCATAAAAAGATTCGTTCGCCAACTGTCGCCATGTCCGGTGCGACCTCCGGAAGAAGCCTTACTCATGGTAGAGTACCTGTCCGGCTTCGTCGATTTGTTGTCTTAGTCTCAAGCGTTCGTCAGCCGTCATTTTTTTCCCCTGGTGAAAACGTGCCTTCTCGTCGTTTCTTCCCGCATGATGGTCCGGATCGTTCCGGTTGTAGGCTTCCCGGGTACGTTGTCGTCTCAAAACGCGCATCCGTTCTTTTTCTTCTTTTGACGGAGAAAAGGACTTTTGTTGGCGTAAACAGGGTGCAGAAGAAGCGAACCGGTTGCAATCGGAAGCGGCAAACAGGGGATTGACGCCGGAAATCAAAAGGCCAAGACCGAAGAGAAGCAAGGAAAAAACTTTCATATCTTTTACAATCCGTAAAAACGCAACCGGAAACCGAAAAGGGGAATGGAAAAGAGAATCGACTGTCAATGCCAAGTGTAGTCAATATAGAAAGGGTGAGTAAGAAAAAAACGTTAAAGTTTGTAACTTTGTGTAAGGCCGTTTCCCGCTGTTTTACATTCTGGTCTAGTCTTTTTGTACCGAGTGGATTAATTGTCGATATATCTTTATGAGTAAAGAAGAAAATTTGGAAAAACAAGGACGTCAAACGAAAATCCTGGTGGTGGATGACGACGTCCGGTTGAGAGATTTATTGCGACGTTATCTGGCGGAACACGGGTTTTCTGTGACGACAGCGGAAAATGCGCAGCACATGAACCGTTTCTGGATGCGTGAGCGTTTCGATCTGCTGGTGCTGGATTTGATGTTGCCCGGAGAAGACGGTTTGTCCATTTGTCGTCGCTTGCGGGGCGGTGGCGATCTAACCCCGATTATCATGTTGACGGCCAAGGGCGAAGACACGGACAGAATTGTCGGCCTTGAAATGGGAGCGGACGACTACTTGCCGAAGCCGTTCAATCCGCGAGAATTGCTGGCACGTATCGGTGCCGTATTGCGTCGCAAACATCCGGATGAAGTTCCCGGGTCTCCGTCGGAAGCCCAACAGATTTTCCACTTCGGCGATTTCGAACTCGATTTGGGCAATCGTACTTTACGGAAAAACGGAGAAAACGTGTCGCTGACCACCGGTGAATTTGCCGTTTTGAAAGCGTTCGCGCGCCATGCCCGGCAACCCCTGTCGCGTGACAAGCTGATGGCGCTGGCCAAGGGTAGGGAGTATGAGGTGTTCGATCGCAGTCTGGACGTCCAGATTTCGCGTTTGCGCAAACTGATTGAGCCCGATCCGTCCCATCCACTTTACATCCAGACAGTGTGGGGGCTGGGCTACGTGTTCATTCCCGACAGTGTTTCCCATGCATGACGTATCGAGATGACCGACAGAATGTCCAGCCAACCCTCGTCTGCCGTTATGCCGGTGTCGCCTGTTCCCTGGTGGAAAAGCGGTCTTTTCTGGCGTACCTTTTTTCTGGTCGGTTTCTTGTTGGTCGTCAGCATGGGATCATGGATTGCCAGTTTCCGGCTGGAACAGCGCGGGCCACGAGCCAGGGCTATAGCTGAACAAATCGTCTCGCTGGTGACCATTACCCGGGCAGCGCTGGTTCATTCCGAATCGGAGTCGAGACGCGAATTGCTGTTTGACCTGGCCAGTAACGAGGGAATCCGGATTTATCCGTTGGAGCCGACGGACCAGATTGAACCGGTCACTAGCGGGGACGAACTGATGCAAAGTATGGTTCCCTATATCCGGCAGAAAATGGGGGAGGAGACGATTTTGTCCCCGAAAGTCAACGACATGCCCGGTTTCTGGATCAGTTTCACGCTCGAAGAAGACGACGTTTACTGGCTCAGACTGGACAACGGGCGCGTGAAGGGCATTTCCGGTTTGCGCTGGCTCGGCTGGGGCGGCATCGTGCTCGTGCTTTCCCTGCTGGGAGCCGGACTTATTTCACGATTGTTGAACGAACCGCTTGCCAGACTGGCTTACGCCGCACGGCAAATGGCAAACGGCAAACCACCCGAACCGTTGCCTGAAAAGGGGGTGACCGAAATTCGGGAAGCCAATCACAGTTTTAATCAGATGGTTAAAGATCTCGAAAGAGTCGATTCCGACAGGCGGGAGATTTTAGCCGGGATTTCGCATGACTTGCGAACGCCGCTGACACGAATGCGTTTGGAGCTGGAAATGGCGTCGCTCACCGACGAGAGCAAGGAAGGCATGCAATCGGACATCGCGCAAATGGATGCCATTGTGGGCCAATTTATGGATTACGCGCGTCTGGATGCGCCTGCCGGGGTAGAGAATGTTGAAATCAGTTCACTGTTGCCGATGATTCTGGATGAAGCCGGACGACGTCCGGGGCTAAAAATAAACAGTCGGATCGAGCAGGGTTTGACGATTGTCGCCAGTGAAATCGACATTCGCCGTTTAGTCAACAATATTTTGAATAACGCTGAACGGTACGGTTGTACGCCCGGCAGCCATCAGGCCGAAGTCGACGTTGCCTGCCGAGGGCATGGGGACAGGGTGGTTATTGAAATAGCCGATCATGGGACGGGCGTGCCTGAAGAAGACTTCGAACGGATTTTGCGCCCGTTTACCCGGATGGACGACGCCCGGGGACAGGCGAACGGAGCGGGACTTGGCCTGGCGATCGTGGCAAGAATTGCCAGACGATACCGGGGACACATTCGTCTGGCCAATCGTACGGACGGCGGATTGGTCGTTTCCGTGTCCTTCCCTGCCTTGTATCGGGCCGAATGAACGGGATGTCATAACGGGCAGGGAGCCGGCCTTTTTCCTCGCCCGTTTGTTTACGGTTCGGTGGCAAGGGTATAATAGCAATTTGTCTGTTTGTTCCTGTTTTCCTTTCTTATAATAACGCCATGCTTATTCTGCCGGGTTCCAGTGCCCTGTCCGCTTTCCGTACCCAAAGACTGTCCGTTATCCTGCAAGAGGTCGATCCTGCCGTAACCGGTGTCCAGGCACGTTATCTGCATTTTGTCGACAGCGCCGACACCCTCTCAAAAGAAGAACTTGCCTGTCTGACGACATTGCTGACCTATGGCGATCCATTCACTGGCAATGAAAAGGGTGAAGAGTATGTTGTCGTACCCCGACCGGGTACCATTTCACCCTGGTCTTCCAAGGCAACCGATATCGTTCACCAGTGTGGACTGGACAAAATTAAACGCGTGGAGCGCGGTGTTTCCTATCGGATAGCGCGTCGGAAAAACGCACCGGCCCTGTCGGACGACCAGCGTTTGAAGATGCTAGAAAAATTGTACGACCGCATGACGGAAAGGGTGCTTGCCGGACGCAACGAAGCAACCGTTCTCTTTGAAGAACTGGAAGCGAAGCCGCTCGAATTCGTGGATGTGGTTTCAGGTGGCAGAGAGGCGCTTGTCAGGGCAAACGGTGAGCTGGGTCTGGCCTTGTCCGATGACGAAATCGACTATTTGCTAGAGGCTTTTTCCCGGATGGGGCGTAATCCGACTGATGTCGAACTGATGATGTTCGCCCAGGCCAACAGCGAGCACTGTCGCCACAAGATTTTCAATGCCGACTGGACTGTTGACGGTGAAGATCAGCCCGATTCGCTTTTCGCGATGATCAAAAACACGCATGAAAAGCATCCGGAAAAAACGATTGTGGCTTACAAAGACAATTCTTCCATTATCGAGGGTAAGACGATCATGCGTTTTTACCCACAGGGAAAAAAGGGCGATTATCTTTACCAGCCCCATGAAGAACTCGCCCATATTCTGATGAAGGTGGAAACGCACAATCATCCGACTGCCATTTCTCCTTTTCCGGGTGCGGCAACCGGTTCGGGGGGCGAGATTCGAGACGAAGGGGCTACCGGACGGGGCGCCAAACCCAAAGCTGGTCTAACAGGGTTTACCGTGTCCCATTTACAATTGCCCGACGCCTTGCGCGACTGGGAAAGTAATACGGATGTGACAAAGCTGGAAAGGGAAAACAGTCGTCTTGTTTACGGCAGGCCGGATCGTATCGCTTCTCCCTTGCAGATCATGCTGGAAGGGCCTATCGGCGGGGCGGCGTTCAACAACGAATTCGGACGTCCGAATTTGACGGGTTACTTTCGCACGTACGAGCAGAACGTCGACAACCGGGTGTTCGGTTATCACAAGCCGATTATGCTGGCCGGGGGAATCGGTACCATTTCGGATGAACACACCCGGAAAAACCCGTTGCCGGTTGGTACGCTCCTGATTCAGCTGGGAGGCCCGGGCATGCGCATCGGAATGGGCGGGGGCGCCGCTTCCTCGATGGCCACAGGTGACAACACAGCCGATCTGGATTTCGATTCGGTTCAGCGTGGTAACCCCGAAATGCAACGCCGGGCGCAGGAAGTGATCAATGCGTGTTGGGCACTGAAAGAGGGCAATCCGATTTTGTCCGTTCACGATGTGGGTGCAGGCGGTTTGTCGAACGCCTTTCCGGAAATTGTCAACGACGCTGGCCAGGGGGCGGTTTTCGACTTGCGAAACGTGCCGTTGGAAGAAAGCGGTTTGTCGCCGCGTGAAATCTGGAGCAACGAATCGCAGGAGCGCTATGTTCTGGCTGTGGCGCAAAAGGACATTCAACTGTTTGATGGATTGTGCGGCCGCGAGCGTTGTCCTTACGCGATTGTCGGTGTGGTGACGGAAGAACGACAGTTGAAAGTCGTTGATCCCGAATACGGTAACTATCCGGTAGATATGCCGATGGACGTGTTGCTTGGCAAACCGCCCAAGTTGCATCGGGACGTCGCCCGCGTCACTCGCGATTATCCCCCGGTCAGACTGGATCAGCTCGACGTGGAAACGGTGGCAAAAGACGTCTTGCTGTTGCCGACAGTCGGCGACAAGTCTTTTTTGATCACGATTGGAGACCGTTCGGTCGGTGGATTGACCAGTCGGGATCAAATGGTGGGACCCTGGCAGGTACCGGTCGCGGACTGTGCCGTCACCCTGATGAGTTTCGAAGGCTATGCAGGCGAAGCGATGGCGATCGGCGAGCGAACGCCGCTGGCGGTCATCAACGCACCGGCCTCCGGCCGCATGGCGATCGGCGAAGCATTGACCAACATCGTTGCCGCCCCGATCGGCGACATTTCCGACATCAAGCTCTCAGCTAACTGGATGGCCGCCTGCGGGCAATCCGGGCAGGACGCGGCACTGTTTGATACCGTGAAAGCCGTCGGCCTGGAGTTGTGTCCTGCCCTCGGCATTAGCATTCCGGTCGGCAAGGATTCCTTGTCGATGAAAACGACCTGGAAAGAGGGCGAGGAAAACAGGGAAGTTACGTCGCCGGTCTCCCTGATCGTTTCCGCTTTTTCACCGGTCACGGACGTGCGGGCTTGCCTGACTCCCCAGCTGAAAACGGAACTCGGGGAAACGGCTCTGCTCCTGATTGATCTGGGACGCGGCAAAAACCGGATGGGGGCCTCGGCGCTGGCACAGGTCACTCGGCAAATCGGTTCTTCTGTACCCGACGTCGATAGTGCGGATGACCTCAAAGCCTTTTTTGCGATCATCCAGAAGTTAAATTGGGAAGGCAAATTGCTGGCGTATCACGACCGTTCGGACGGGGGACTGTTTGTAACCTTGTGTGAAATGGCGTTCGCCAGCCGTTGCGGGCTGGACATTGATTTGGACTATGTCGTCAATGCAGCCGTTGCCCGTGGCACCGACAAGGAAAACATTTTATCGGTTTTGTTTACCGAAGAGCTGGGCGCGGTTATTCAGGTTCGTTTTGACGAGCTGGATCGAATCAAGGCAAGGCTGGAAGCGGCAGGCCTTGGAAAGGCAACACACTATCTCGGTTCCGTGACCGAAGGGGAAGAAATCGAATTCAAATTGCGCGGTATACCGGTTTATACGCACTCGCGCGTCAACCTTCACCGTTTGTGGAGTGAAACGAGCTGGCGGATCGCCCGCTTGCGTGACAACCCGGCTTGTGCCGACATGGAATACGACCGAATATTGGATGTGACCGATCAAGGCATGGCTCCGCTCGTACCGTTCGACATGGAAGACGATGTTGCAGCGCCTTTTATTGCCAAAGGCGTGCGGCCTCGAGTGGCGATTTTGCGCGAACAGGGCTCTAATTCACACGTCGAGACTGCTTACGTCATGCACAAGGCCGGTTTCGATGCGGTTGACGTCCATATGAGCGACCTGATCGACGGTCGTTTGTCGCTGGACGATTGCAAGGGCATGATTGCGGTAGGCGGTTTTTCTTACGGGGACGTGCTCGGTGCCGGTGAAGGATGGGCGAAAACCATTCTCTTTAACGACAGGCTGAAAGAACAATTTGAAACGTTTTTCATCCGTCAAGACACGTTTGCACTGGGCATCTGCAACGGTTGCCAGATGATGACGAGTCTGGCCACCCTCATTCCCGGCGCTGAGGCTTGGCCCAAATTCACCCGAAATCGTTCGGAACAGTTTGAAGCGCGTTTTACTATGGTCGAGATTCCGAAATCGCCTTCCATTTTCTTTGACGGCATGGACGGGTTGAAGGCACCGATCGTCGTTTCCCACGGTGAAGGTTTCGCTGATTTTTCTCTGCAGGGCGACATCGACAAGGTATTGGTTGCGATGCGTTACATTGACCACAGCGGCAAACCGACGGAAGTTTATCCCTTCAATCCGAATGGTTCACCCCGGGGCATGACTTCGGTAACGACGCCCGACGGTCGTTTCACGGTGTTGATGCCACATGCGGAGCGGGTCTTCAGGACGATACAGCAATCCTGGGCTCCCGAATTCTGGGGAGAAAGTTCACCGTGGATGCGCCTGTTCAGAAACGCGCGCAAATGGATGGGATAACCGGGGTCTGTTTTCGTTTTCGAGCCGGACAGCCTGTTTCGACAGGCTGTTTTTCATTGGGTTCGAGTGTTTTATTTAAACCACAACCATAAAAAAAACGGCGGGTTTATTTCGTGAAGGCAAATACCCACGGGCGCTTTCTCCCGCGTTTCCCCGCCGGTTCCGACACCGATTTGACGAAGCCGCAGAGGTGGAAAACTGTCGGTTGTGTCGGGTGTTTTTCTTTTATAATCGTCTTTTTAGCGTGTCTGCTTTCTTTCAACCAAAATGAAATCTGCCGAAATTCGTCAAAAATTTTTGGACTTCTTCAAAGCCAGAGGCCATACCGTCGTTCGTTCAAGTTCGTTAGTGCCTGCCAACGATCCGACATTGATGTTGACCAACGCCGGAATGGTTCAGTTCAAGGATGTTTTTCTGGGACTGGACAAGCGTCCTTACACCCGTGCGACTTCAGTGCAGCGGTGCGTACGCGCAGGCGGCAAGCATAACGATCTGGAAAACGTCGGTTACACGGCTCGCCACCACACGTTTTTCGAAATGTTGGGCAATTTCAGTTTCGGCGATTATTTCAAGCGTGATGCCATTCATTTCGCGTGGGATTTATTAACGGAAGTGTACAAGTTGCCCCCCGAAAAACTCTGGGCGACCGTCTACCATGAAGACGACGAGGCATACGCCATCTGGGCCAACGAAATCGGATTGCCTAAAGAGCGAATTGTGCGTATCGGCGACAACAAGGGAGTACGTTATGGCTCGGACAATTTCTGGCAGATGGCCGATACCGGCCCATGCGGTCCTTGCAGCGAGATTTTTTATGACCACGGCCCGGAAGTGGCCGGTGGCCCTCCCGGCAGTCCCGATGAAGACGGTGACCGTTATATCGAAATCTGGAATCTGGTCTTCATGCAGTTTAACCGGGATGAACAGGGCAACATGACGCCGTTGCCTCGGCCCTGCGTGGATACCGGGATGGGGTTGGAACGGTTGGCTGCCGTGTTGCAACACGTTCACAGCAATTACGACATCGATTTGTTCAAAAATCTGATTGCCGCGGCGGCCCGGGAAACGGGAACGACCGATTTAACGAACAATTCGTTGAAAGTGATTGCCGACCACATTCGCGCCAGCGCTTTCATGATCGTAGACGGCCTGATTCCCGGCAGTGACGGCCACGGTTACGTTTTGCGTCGAATTATTCGCCGCGCGTTGCGCCACGGTTACAAACTGGGTCAGACCCGGCCTTTCTTTTACAAACTGGTGGACGATCTCGTCAAGGAAATGGGACACGCCTATCCGGAACTGGCGGAGTCGGCCGGGTACGTCCAGCGTGTTTTGCGTCACGAGGAAGAGCGGTTTGGCGAAACGCTCGACAACGGGATGAAAATTCTGGAAGCGGCCTTGGCAAACGGAACGAACGTGCTGGATGGTGAAACCGCTTTTACGCTTTACGACACTTACGGCTTTC
>DBGFLV010000010.1:0-1954 GCA_048528425.1 Oxalobacter sp.
ATTACGGGATTGATTTCAGTGTCTCCGAATCGCCACATTTTCGGGGAAAAAGTCACGTAGTCGAGCAAATTCACTTTTTATGGCAGGGCGAAATGATTCATCTCGCCGTTTTCGATCCCGACGACATCCGTAAACCGAACTCGACTTTCGGGGCTCATGCCGAGCGAGCCGACCTAAACGAATTGCAGCGTCTGGTCGACGAAAACGACGGGAAAGAATAAAACAATTTTTTACATTTCCCGGTTTTTTCCTTGCCTCTTTGCGTTATTTGACGGCAAAATGCTGAAAAACCAATCCAGAGAGCTTATTGTTGAAGCATGGCGAGAAATATTCTTTTGCTTAACGGACCGAACCTGAATCTTCTGGGAACGCGCGAACCGGACGTTTACGGGTCAACGACCTTAGACGACATTGTCGCATCTGTGCGCGCGCTGGTCGAAGCGGCAGGAGGTACGTTTGCCAGCTTCCAGAGCAACCACGAAGGTGCACTGATCGACCGCATTCACCAGGCCCTTGCCGAGAACGTCGATGCCATTATCATCAATCCGGGCGGACTGACCCACACCAGTGTCTCCTTGAGGGATGCCTTGTCGGGAGTCAACATCCCTTTTTATGAGGTTCACATCTCGAACATTCATCAACGTGAGCCCTTCCGTCATCATTCTTACTTGTCTCCCATCGCGCAGGGTGTCCTGTGCGGTTTTGGTGTCGATGGGTATCGGATGGCAACCGAATTTGCTCTCAAGCACTCATTTCCAATCATTTAACAGTATTTTTGCGGGATTTCTATGGATTTACGTAAGTTAAAAACTTTAATCGACCTGGTTGCCGAATCGGACATTGCCGAGCTGGAAGTGACCGAAGGGGAAAGCAAGGTCAGAATTGCGAAAACGTCGGCCGTTCAGGCACAACCCTATATGATTCAACAGCCGCCGCTCATGCCGCAGCAGTACGCTTCTCCCGTTTCGCTCCAGCAAACCGACGTGACTACCCAAATTGTCTCGGCCGAAGCGGCTTCCGCCGGTACCGAACTGGACGGACAACTCGTGAAGTCGCCCATGGTAGGGACTTTTTACAGTGCCCCGGCACCGGGCAACCCGCCCTACGTGGAAGTCGGTTCCACAGTCAAACAGGGAGACACCCTGTGCATCATTGAAGCGATGAAGCTTTTAAACGAAATCGAAGCAGAAACTTCAGGTGTCATCAAGCAGATTCTTGTCGAAAACGGCGAACCGGTCGAATTCGGTCAGCCTCTGTTTGTAATAGGATAAAACAGACTATTCAGGCTTAAAATGCCCCGATTGTCGTTTATTTTCGATTTACTGAACAATCTGCCACACTATGTTTGAGAAAATCCTTATTGCCAACCGCGGCGAAATCGCGTTGCGCATCCAGCGCGCCTGCCGTGAAATGGGCATCAAAACCGTCGTCGTGCATTCCGAAGCGGATCGGGACGCCAAATACGTGAAACTTGCCGATGAATCCGTTTGTATCGGCCCGGCTTCGTCAACGTTAAGTTATCTGAACATGCCGGCTATCATCAGCGCTGCCGAGGTCACCGATGCCGAAGCGATTCATCCTGGTTACGGTTTCTTGTCGGAAAACGCCGATTTTGCCGAACGGGTGGAACAATCCGGTTTCGTGTTTATCGGTCCCCGTCCCGACTCCATCCGGACTATGGGGGACAAGGTTACGGCAAAGCAGACGATGATCAAGGCCGGTATTCCCTGCGTTCCCGGTTCCGATGGCGCCTTGTCCGACGACCCGCAGGAAATCATTTCCATTGCCCGCAAGATCGGTTTTCCCGTCATTATCAAGGCGGCAGGCGGGGGCGGCGGACGCGGTATGCGCGTCGTCTATACGGAAGCGTCCCTGTTAAATGCTGTTTCCATGACCAAAACAGAAGCGCAGTCCGCCTTCGGCAATCCCGAAGTGTACATGGAGAAATTTCTGG
>DBGFLV010000011.1:0-4538 GCA_048528425.1 Oxalobacter sp.
GCCAGAACCGTTGTGTGACGATCTGTTCGGTCACGGACACGGTTTCGATCGGGAAAAACCGCCTGATCTGGATAAAATGTGGAAAGATTTCAACGATCGCTTGAATCGCCTTTTCCGCAGAAAAAAGAAAAGAAAGAAGGGCAGTCCGGAAGAACCGCCTGAAAAAAACGACGATCCGTTCAACGACAAGGTCACTCGTACCCGGGGACTCAAGATTGCCGTTTGTCTGATTGTGTTTATTGCTGCCGTTTTCTGGCTGGGAACCGGCTTTTTCTCTGTTCAGGAAGGACAGACGGGCATTATCACGACATTCGGGCGTTTCAGCGGTTTTGCGTCCCCCGGCATTAACTGGCGGATGCCCTGGCCTGTCCAAAGTCATGAAGTCGTTAACGTTTCGCAGGTCAGAACCGTCGAAGTCGGTTACCGCAATACGTTACGAAACAAGAAACCGGAAGAAGCCCTGATGTTGACTAACGACGAAAACATCGTCGACATTCAGTTCGCTGTCCAGTACAAGTTGAAAGACGCTGCGGATTGGGTCTTTAACAATCGGGATCAGGAAGACATGGTCAGGCAGGTGGCCGAGGCGGCCATCCGTGAAGTGGTGGGCGGCAGGAAAATGGATTTCGTGTTGTATGAAGGGCGTGACCAGATTGCGTTGGACGCTCAAAGACTCATGCAGGAAATTTTCGACCAATACCGTTCGGGTGTTTTGGTGACGAACGTCACGATGCAGGGAGTCCAGCCGCCCGAGCAGGTTCAGGCTGCATTCGACGACGCGGTCAAAGCCGGCCAGGATCGGGAAAGGTTGAAAAACGAGGGGCAGGCTTACGCCAACGATGTGATTCCGAAAGCGCGGGGCGCGGCAGCGCGTCTGACGGAAGAAGCGGAAGCCTACAAACAAAAAGTCATCGCTAATGCGGAAGGTGATGCGGCCCGTTTCCGGCAAATCGTGGCGGAGTATCAGAAAGCGCCGGCCGTAACGCGGGACAGAATGTATCTGGAAACGATGCAACAGATTTTTTCCAACACCACCAAACTGATGGTTGACGCCCGATCCGGAAACCATTTGCTGTACTTGCCACTGGACAAACTGGTTTCGCAGACGGGTCATGACGGATCGTCGGGAGACAGGGCCCGGTCCGATCCCGCTTCCGGTACGAATTCGGCCGGTGGTTCGGCAGAAAAAGAACGGACTCGCGAAGATCGTACCCGAGGAGGCAGATAATGAAATACGTATTTGGTCTTCTGATCATATTGCTGACGGCGCTGACGATCGGGACCGGTATTTTCGTGGTAGATCAGCGACAGTACGCTATCGTGTTTGCGATGGGGGAAGTTAAAGAGGTGATCGAGGAACCAGGACTTTACTTCAAATTGCCGTCGCCCCTTCAAAACGTTCTCTTTCTGGACAAGCGCATTCTGTCGACCGAAACGCATGAACCCGATCGAATCATTACCGCCGAAAAGATGAACATCCTGGTCGATTCGTACGTCAAATGGCGTATCGTCGATCCCAAACTGTTTTACGTCAGTTTCGGTGGCGACGAACAGAGAACCCAGGATCGCATGGCCCAGATTGTGAAGGCCGCGTTGAATGATGAAATCACCAAACGGACAGTCGGGGAAGTCATTGCCGGTGACCGAAACCAGCTGATGGCCGCTGTCAAGAACAAGATGACGAACGAAACCCGGCATATCGGCGTGGAAATCATCGACGTGCGCTTGAAACGGGTCGATTATGTCGATCAGATCAACGATTCCGTTTACGAAAGGATGAAATCGGAACGGACCCGGGTGGCTAATGAGTTGAGATCGATCGGCGAAGCCGAGTCGGAGAAAATCCGGGCGGACGCGGACAAGCAGCGGACTATTATTCTGGCGGAAGCTTTCCGGGATGCCGAAAAAATAAAAGGCGAAGGCGATGCCCGGGCTTCGCGTATTTACGCTCAGGCTTTCGCCAAAAATCCCGAATTTTACCGTTTTTACCGGAGTCTTGAAGCCTATCGGGAAAGCTTCAGGGACAAGAAAGATGTGCTGGTAGTCGATCCCTCATCCGAATTTTTCCGTTACATGAAACACCCCAGAGGATCGAAATAGCTTCTTTATCGCTTCAAAAGCGCTTCTCTGTATTATCATTTAACTTTTTTGTCGACTTTATGAATCATGCCAAACTGGCTTTTACCGGAATTTATCGCTGACGTCCTTCCTTCCGAGGCGCGTAAGATGGAAGAGTTGCGCCGGAAAATCCTCGATGAATTCCGCTCGTACGGATACGAACTCGTCATTCCACCCATGCTTGAATATCTCGAGTCCCTGTTGACCGGGGTGGGACAGGATACCGAACTGCACACGTTCAAACTGATTGATCAACTGTCTGGCCGTACTATGGGAATTCGGGCAGACATGACTACTCAGGTTGCACGGATTGACGCTCATCTGTTGAACCGCAATACGGTCACACGCCTGTGTTATGCCGGAAGCATTTTGCACACGCGTCCTTCGGGACTGCAGGCCACACGAGAACCCTTGCAGATCGGTGCGGAATTGTTCGGCTATCCGGGTATCGAAGCTGACGCCGAAATCCAGAGTTTGGCGTCGGCTTCCTTAAAGGCGGCGGGTATTGCCGGGGTTTGTCTGGATCTGAGTCACGTCGGCGTGCTGAAGGCGCTGGTAGCCAGTGACCCGCTGGCACAAATTTTTGAAGCACAACTTTTCGACTTGCTGGAAACGAAAGACATGCCCGGTCTGACCGAGTTGACCAAAGGCTTTCATGAAGACACTCGCGAAGCTCTCCTGGCTCTTCCTGACCTGTATGGAGACACGGCCGTTCTGAAAGAAGCGAAAAAAGTGTTGCCGGAAAACGAGGGGATTGCCAGGGCGCTTTCCGAGCTGGAGTATCTGGCTGGTCAGGCCGAGTGCGACAGGGTTACAATCGACCTTGCCGACATGCATGGTTATCATTACCATAGCGGCGTCATGTTTGCAGCCTATGTTCCCGGGTTGCCCAACGCTATAGCCCGTGGAGGGCGTTACGATCATGTGGCGGAAGCGTTCGGGCGTTCGCGTCCGGCAACGGGTTTTTCAATGGATCTGCGCGAATTGGCGAGAATTTTGCCTGCCGCAGAAAAACGGCGGGCCATACAGGCCCCCTGGAGCCGGGACGCCGGGTTGAGCAGAAAAATCAGGGAATTAAGAAAGTCGGGTGAAATCGTCGTCTATGAATTGCCGGGTTCCCGGTCCGAACAGGACGAATTCGTTTGCGATCGGGTGCTGGTGCAGGAAGCGGGCAATAGCGAGTGGATAGTGAAAACGGTAAGTAACGAATGAGTAAAAATATGGCCAGAAACGTAATAGTAGTCGGAACGCAATGGGGTGACGAAGGGAAAGGCAAAATCGTCGACTGGTTGACAGAACATGCCCAAGGAGTTGTCCGGTTCCAGGGAGGACACAATGCAGGCCACACGCTGGTGATCGGAGGCCAGAAAACGGCATTGCAGCTGATCCCTTCAGGCATCATGCGTCCGGGAGTGGCCTGTTACATCGGCAATGGATGCGTTCTGTCTTTGCCTGACCTGTTAAGGGAAATCGACAAACTGGAAGCGGTCGGGATCGAAGTCGTTTCCCGCTTGAAAATCTCCGGGGCCTGTCCGCTGATTCTGCCGTATCACACGGCGCTGGATCTGGCACGCGAATTAAAACGGGGAGACGACAAAATCGGTACAACCGGAAAAGGGATTGGACCGGCGTATGAAGACAAGGTCGCCCGGCGTGCCGTTCGGGTTGCCGATCTGCTGAATCCGACGCGGTTTGCGGAAAAACTGAAGCGGAACATGGATTACCACAATTTCGTGCTGGAGAATTATTTGAAGGTCGAACCGGTCGACTATCATAAAACCTTAAATGATACGTTGGCTATCGTGCCGAGGATCCGACCGCTGATTGCCGACGTGTCTGCCGCTTTGAATCAGGCTTACGAATCGGGAGCCAACTTGTTGTTTGAAGGCGCACAAGGCAGCATGCTGGACGTCGATCACGGCACCTACCCTTACGTCACCTCCAGCAATTGCGTTGCAGGAAACGCTTCTGCCGGTGCCGGTATCGGGCCCGACATGCTCCATTACGTTCTCGGGATCACAAAGGCGTACACGACTCGGGTCGGTTCGGGGCCATTTCCGTCAGAGTTGGCGACGGAAGACGGTGTCGGCAAGCATTTGTCCGTCGTGGGCATGGAATTCGGTACCGTAACAGGTCGGCCACGCCGTTGTGGCTGGTTTGACGCCGCTCTGTTGCGTCGCTCTGCCCAGTTGAACGGTTTAAGCGGCCTGTGCCTCACCAAACTCGATGTGCTGGATGGGCTGGAATCCATCAAGATTTGTGTGGGATACAAAATGGATGGCAGGGAAATTTCCATTTTCCCCGCCAACGCGGAAGATGCCGCTCGTTGTGAACCGATTTATGAAGAAATGCCGGGATGGAAAGAGAATACGATCGGCACCCGGTCACTGGAAGAGTTGCCCAAAAACGCACAGGCTTAC
>DBGFLV010000012.1:0-4471 GCA_048528425.1 Oxalobacter sp.
ATTTTACGTTGAAGAAAAGCATTTCTTTTTTCAGAAAACGCTTTCGGGTTTGCCCACCAGAAAGTTTTTTCGTCATTTTGTTGAAAAGGAGAACTGTTGAAAAATTTTTCAGAGGAATAAAATCGTCCGGCCCGGATTTTCGCCGTCTATTCTGTTTTGTTTCCGAAAAGCATTTCGCTGTTGATTCGGAACTTTTGACCACGGGCCGTCTCCAAGTCCACGTAGTCTTTCTGCGGAGAGATGAAATATCTAAACGATTGTTTTCATTGAAACCGAGGTCAGAAATTCATTGAGTTTCAGACTTAAAAGAGTATGTTCACAAGGAGGATAATTATGACTTCACAATCCAGAGACAGTTCTGACAGCAAAAACAGTTCCGGCAGCAGATCCGGCATGAGCGCCAGCTCCGGCAATTCTTCGGGTAGCTCCCGCAGCAGCTCTTCGAGCAGCTCGCGTAACAGCGGTTCTTCGAGCAGCTCCCGCAATAGCGGTTCTTCCAGCAGCTCCCGCAGCAGCAACGGCGGCAACACGTCCAAGCGTGGTTTCGCTGCCATGGATCCGGAAAAACAGCGCGAAATCGCCAGCATGGGTGGTAAAGCCGCTCATGAAAAAGGGACTGCACACGAATTCACTTCTGAAGAAGCTCGTGAAGCCGGTCGCAAAGGCGGTGCTGCCGTCAGCAAGGATCGTGCTCACATGGCGGAAATCGGTCGTAAAGGTGGCTCGAGCAGTTCCCGTTCCGCTTCTTCCGGAGACAGCGCCAGAACTTGAACGGTTCGCTTGAAAACCTGTTCAAGGGTTTTCTGACGATGCAAGCCGGTTAAAGGAGACGGGGAGCTTTGGCTTAAGGACGCTCCCCGTTATTTTTTTGCCGTATAAAAACACAGGACGTTTACTGCTTGGCATGAACAGGTAATCATGAAAAGGAGAATATGATGACGGCAGTTAGAATTGAGGAACGCTCGGTCAATGGAATGCCGGCTTCGGCGGAGGACACGAGGCGTAACTGGTTTCCCGGTATCCGCTGGGGAGCCATTTTTGCCGGGATGGTGGTCGGGATCGCTTTACAGACCCTGTTCGGCATTCTGGGAGTTGCCGGTGGTCTTTCGTCGATGGCCAGTGTGTCATCCGGTGAAAGTTCCGGTATCGGCCCCATGCTCTGGACGATCGTATCGATGCTGATATCGGCGTTTGTGGGTGGCTTTTTCGCAGCCCGGATGTCGGGTTCCAGAAGAAAAATGGATGGTGCCATGTACGGTGCTGTCACTTGGGCCGTTTCCATGCTGTTGTTCGCGGTGGTTTTGTCCACCACAGCCGGTTCGATCATGAGTGGCATGGCGTCGAATAACACGACGGTAGTGTATTCGGGATCGTCTGTCACGATGTCACCGGGTTCCGTATCCCAATTGCGACAGGAACTGGGCGGTGAATTGAGCAACGCCAACCTTCAGCAGTTGCAACAGTACCTGCAGTCCGGTCAGCGTGAAGAAGCGATTGTTTACTTGACGTCGCTGGGTATCGAATCGCCGCGTGCTGTGTCGATCGTCAACAATGCCATGAATCAGATGGGTTCGACGATGGTCGGTTCGGAACAGTTGATTTCGCCTAATCAGCTGGTCAGAGCGGTCAGTGCCGCTGCCTGGATGGTCTTTATCGGGGTGACACTTTCGATGGTCGTCAGCGTCATCGGCGGCATTATGGGTGCCAAGTACGCTTATCGCCCGATCTGGGGTAAAAACGGCTTTGCCCATGTCTCCAAGGAAGACAAATTGATCGACTAAACGACAGGTATTTGACCCGGCCGATGGACGTTCCCGGCAAACCGGTTTATGGTTTTTTCCTGGTTTTCTTCCGACGTTTTTGTATCAGTTGAAGTGATTGTCGAAACGGAACAGGTGATGAAATGGATGAATGTCATACAACCGGTTTACCGGAACAACAAAGGCTGATTCAACGATGGCTGGCTCTGCTTGAAAAAACGGAGCCAGCCGTTTCGGTTATTGAAACGCATGTTTCATGGATTCTGGTGATTGGCCAGTACGCCTATAAGGTCAAAAAGGCTTTGCAGCTGGATTTTCTTGATTATTCCGATCTGGCGCTGCGCCGTTTTTACTGCCAGGAAGAAATTCGGTTGAACCGTCGCATAGCGCCGGGAATTTATCTTGACGTCGTCCAGATCGGAGGCACTCGCGAGGCACCGGAACTAAACAGCAATCCCGCGCTGGAATACGCTGTCAAGATGCGGCGTTTCGACGACGCCAACCAACTGGACAGATTGCTGGAAGCAGGCCGACTGACGTCGTCTCACATCGACAGCCTGGCCTCAGCCATTGCCCGGTTTCATCTGGATTTGACGGCCAACGCCGAGCAAGACAATGCCGCGTTTTACGGCATGCCCTCATTCGTGTTGCGTGATCTGGTGGAAAATCTCCAGGAATTGGGCGGCCTTCTTAAAGAACGTGAAGATGTCGCGCTTTGGGAAGCGATGAAACAAGCCCAGATTGCCGAATTCACCGCGTGCCGCGATCTTTTCACGGCTCGTTGCCGCAACGGTTTCGTCCGCGAAGGCCACGGTGATTTACACATGGGTAATCTGGTCGTGGTCGATGGACAGGTTGTTCCATTTGACGGAATTGATTTTGATCCGGCTTACCGTTTCAGGGATGTCATGAGCGATGTGGCATTCGCGTTTATGGACTTGCTGTATTACGGCAAGGCACCGTTTGCCTGGCGTCTGGTCAATACTTATCTACAACAAACCGGAGATGATGAAGGGGTCGCCCTGTTGCGCTTTTATGCCGCGTATCACGCGACGGTTCGGGCCAAAGTCCGGTTGATCCGATCGGGGCAGGAAAACGGCAATGACGGAAAAGCGAGTCTGCCGGACGCTCCCTATCGACGCTATATGAAATTGGCTCGGGAGGTATTGACGGATCGGGTACCTGCCTTGATTGTTACCTCAGGATTGCCGGGTTCCGGCAAAACGGTGTTTGCCCGGATGGCAGTGGAAAAACTGTCCGGCATCGCCCTCTGTTCCGACGTTTTTCGCGAACGGCTCTACGGTCGAAACGTGCCGGGGTCAGTCGAGGAAAACAGCGATTCCCGCTACACTCCACAGGCAAAGGAACAGGTCTATGGCTTGTTGCTGGAATCGGCAGACGCTCTGTTGAAAGCGGGCATGACCGTCATTGTCGATGCCGCTTTTCTGAAAGCTTCCCAGCGTGAGCTTTTCCGGAAGCTGGCAGAAAGTCGTGCTGTGCCGTTTGCCGTGGCAGCGATTTCAGCCGATCCGGAAACGCTGAAAACGCGCGTGAGAGAACGCCAGGAAATGGATGACGACGCATCGGAAGCGACTCCCGATGTGCTGAAGATGCTGATGGAGGAGGCAGAACCTTTCCGCGAAGCGGAACTGAGTTTTGTCGTGAATTTCACCAATGAAGGCAATACCGGATTTGACGATCAAGCACCGGGTTGGGAAGCACTCGGCAAAAAGATCAAATCTGACGAAAAACCGGAATAACTTTTTTACGGTTCAGCAAGACCGGCCATTTAGGGAGGCGGTTTTTTCATGACGGAGTTGTCCGGGCCGTTATCAGGCGAATTTGTCCAGGCGTATGATTTTGCCGAGGACGCCGGTTTCCAGCCGGTCGCGTTCCAGCTCTTCTCGTTCCCACAGGGCCGGTAACAGATGCATCGGTTCATCTAGCGGTTCGTCCGAGAGTTTGAAGGTTCCCCAGTGCATGCCGACGAACTGGCGTGCTCCCAGGGTTTTGAACGCCTTGACGGCTTCTTCCGGGTCGATATGCTGGGCGCGCATGAACCACCGGGGAGCGTAAGCGCCTGCCGGGAGCAGGGCGGCGTGAATGTCCGGAAAATGCCGGGCGATCTGAGCGAAACCGTCGAACCAGCCGGTGTCCCCTGAATGGTAGACGTTAAGACCACGCCGGCCAATAACGTAACCTCCCCACCAGCTTGTATTGATGTCGGATAAACCGCGTCGGCTCCAGTGTTCAGCGGGAACGAATGTGACGTCAAGCCCCTCAATTTCTTCCCGTTGCCACCAGTTCATTTCGACGGTTTTTTTAAAACCGTTTTGTCGGAACCAGGTACCCAGTCCTCGCGGGACCACGTAGACCGGATCGGGTCCCAGCTTTTTGAGTGTCGGGGCATCCATGTGGTCACGATGGTTGTGAGTGATGAAAACGACGTCGATACCTGGAAGCGCCGGCCAGTCCAGGCCAGGAGGAGAATTGCGTTTGATCCAGCCCAGCGAACGGGACAGAACCGGGTCGATCAACAGGTTTTTACCGCCGAGCTGGATGAGAAAAGAAGCCTGACCGATCCAGGTGAGCGTGTCTGCCGTAGAACGCTTCAGCGAACGGCCATCGTTTTGGATGCTGGGAACGGCAACTCCGGTCGAGGGCGACTTTGGCCGTTTTTCGTTGTGCCAACCCAACAGCCACTTCAAGGT
>DBGFLV010000013.1:0-2181 GCA_048528425.1 Oxalobacter sp.
TTCACGGATTTATAGGGTTGCTTTTTTTTCTCGGATTTGGCATGTCGGCCTGGGCCGCTGTACCGATAGAGCAATGGACGACTAGTAACGGGGCCAAAGTTTTGTTTGTGGAAACGCACGCGATTCCCATTCTGGACATCAGTGTCGAATTCGACGCAGGTGCCCGGCGCGATACTCCTGAGAAAAGCGGGCTAGCTGCATTGACCAATGCGTCTTTGGATAAAGGGATCGTTGGCGACAATGGCCGGATGAAGAACGAAGCATCCATTCTCGATACGTTTGCCGATACGGGGGCACTTCGCAGTAATAGTGTCAGTATGGATCGTGCGGGTTATACCTTGCGGGTCATGGCAGGTCAGGATGAATCGGAAAGAGCCATTGATTTGATGGCTGGCCTGCTGGGCTCGCCCGCTTTTCCGGCTGAACTGCTCGAACGCGATAAAGCCAGACTCGTCGCTACCATACGTGAAGAAGCGACGCGTCCGGAAACCCTCGCCACCAGGCGTTTCAAGCGAGACATTTATGGCTCCCATCCGTATGGTGCCAGCCCAACACCGACATCCGTCAATTCCGTGACGCGTGATGATCTGCTCGCCTTTCACCGGACTCATTACGTAGCCAACCGTGCCGTCATTAGTATTGTCGGCGATATCGACACCACCAAAGCCAAAGAGATTGCCGACAGGATCAGCCGTAAATTACCGGTATCCCGGGAGACGTTACCGCTTCTT
Organism: Oxalobacter sp.; assembly: GCA_048528425.1. GTDB lineage: Bacteria > Pseudomonadota > Gammaproteobacteria > Burkholderiales > Burkholderiaceae_D > Oxalobacter. Next base: position 732 of record DBGFLV010000013.1, read on the forward strand.
CCCGAGATAAAACCCACGGTCGGCCAGATTGAACGTATTTCTCATCCGGCGACACAGGCTCACGTGTTGCTGGGGATGCCTGCCGTCAAGCGGGGCGATCCGGACTTTTTTGCCCTGACGGTTGGGAACTATATATTGGGCGGCGGTGGTTTTTCTTCCCGACTGATGCAAGAAGTTCGTGAAAAACGCGGCTTAACGTACGGTGTGTCCAGTCAATTCAGTCCCATGCTGCAAGAAGGGCCTTTTATTATCGGTTTGCAAACAGAAAAAAAACAGGCTGACCAAGCCTTGAAAGTCGTCCGTTCCACCCTGGACGACTTTTTGCAAAGCGGTCCGACGTCAGCGGAGCTCCAATCCGCAAAAGACCACTTGATCAACGGGTTTGCTATGCAGATGGACAATAATCGCAAGGTGTTGGAGTTGATTGCCATGATAGGTTATTACCGGCTTCCGGTGGATTATCTGGACACCTGGACAGAAAATATCCGGCGCGTCTCGACGGAAGAGGTCAAAGCCGCTTTTCAACGGAAGTTGTCAGCCGAAAAAATGGTTACTGTCGTGGTGGGGGGCTGATGACAGACGTGTGAGCGTTTGACACAGCCGATGAGCGATGTGGAAAAAATAAACGGAAAAGCCCGGTGAAAAAGCCGCAACAACATCAGGTTCGGATAGTCGGTGGTCTATGGAAACGCACTCCCCTTCCGGTTCCGGAGGTGGCCGGTTTGCGCCCGACTTCCGAACGGGTACGTGAAACGGTGTTTAACTGGCTTTCACACTTGCGCGGAACCGATTTCGGCCGCTTGCGCTGTCTGGATTTGTTCGCCGGCACAGGCGCTTTGGGATTCGAGGCAGCAAGTCGAGGGGTGGCGCACGTTACGATGATCGAGGAAAACAAAATCGCTTTTTCTCACTTGGAAATGATCAGACAAAAACTGGGTGCGACACAGATCGTGCTTTGTCGAAGTGACGCCTTAAAGACAGGACGCCAGTTTGTGCAGGAAAAGAAACAGTTTGATCTGATTTTTCTCGACCCTCCTTTTCAGAAAAATTGGTTGCCCGAGATCGTTCCATTATGTGTGGCTCTCTTGAATCCGGCCGGATTGATCTATGTCGAGTCGCCTACGGCGATAACCGAAGAAAAACTCCGTCTTTGGGCGCCAGATGTCCCTTATTTGCAAATAATGAGAGCGGGAAAAGCAGGGCACGTTCATTATCATCTGCTTGAAATGACAGCATGAAGCCTGACTTGAGGCATAATATTGAAATGTTTCAATTCTGAAAGAATAAAAAATGGTTATTGCTGTTTATCCGGGGACATTTGATCCGTTAACGCGGGGTCATGAGGATTTGGTACGCCGTTCGTCAGGTCTGTTTGATGAGCTGATTGTGGGCGTGGCGGACAGCCGGACGAAAAAACCGTTTTTTACTATGGAAGAGCGAATGGCCATTG
>DBGFLV010000014.1:0-3340 GCA_048528425.1 Oxalobacter sp.
ATTTCGGATGTAAACCGGAAAAAGCTGGCTTTAATGGAGAAAAGAATCGGGCACAAAATCACCGTTTTCCCTATTGATTTATCGAAGGTGAATTTACCTGACGTTTCCGCTTTGAGTTACTTTTCACCCGCCATTTTTCTGAGACTTTACATTGCTGAAAAACTGTCGGGACAGACTGACCGGGTCCTGTATCTGGACGCGGACATTCTGTGCAACGGCGACATTTCCGAGTTGAAGAACCGGGAATTCGGCGAAAACAACGTTGCCATGGCCGTCGAAGACACTGAGTATACCAGTGCGTACCAGCTCAAGCGGTTAAAACTGCCTACGGGCAAGTATTTCAATTCAGGTGTTCTGTTAATCCACGTCGACAGATGGAACGCCGAAGAAATCAGTGAACGGGCTCTTCGCGAACTCGTCACTCACGGCAACACCCTGGGTTTTCCGGATCAGGACGCGTTAAACCTGGTTTTGCAGGGTAAAGTCCGGTTTTTGGATAGAAGTTGGAATTACATGCCCGAACTGGAAAAGGTAGGTCATGTTGAAGTGGACGTGAGATTGCCTGAAGGAATCCGATTCATTCATTTCGCCGGCCGGATAAAGCCCTGGCATGCGTTCAATCCGGCAAGAAACATGAGAAATCTGTTTCTGAAGTACCTAAACGGCACGGAATGGCAGCGTGACGGACTGGACATGCCCAAAAATTACAAGCAAATGCATCTGTACGCCAATTATCTCCTGAAAAACCGTGAAGTGACTTCCGGCCTGGGTTGGTACATGAAGTACCTCTCGGCCAAATACCTGAAATTCACGTATTGATCAGATTAGGATAACGTCGTATCGGCCCTGGAGGTAACTGGACTCCACCTGCAGCGAAATCGGTTTGCCGATCATGTCGCCCAGCGCAGCCAAATGTTGCGATTCTTCTTCCAGAAAAAGGTCGATGACGATTTGGGAGGCGAGAATGCGAAACTCTTTCGGACTGAACTGTTTGGCTTCCCGCAGAATGTCGCGCATGATTTCGTAACAAATCGTCTGAGGAGTCTTGACTTGTCCATGACCGTGGCAAATCGGACAAGGCTCGCAAAGGATGTGAGCCAGTGATTCACGGGTTCGTTTCCGGGTCATTTCAACCAGTCCCAATGCCGAAAAGTCGGAAATGGAGACTTTGGTACGGTCATTGGCCAATGTTTTACGGAGTTCTTCCATCACGGCCTTACGGTGTTCGGTATTGGCCATGTCGATGAAATCGAGAATAATGATACCTCCAAGATTTCGGAGTCGTAACTGGCGTGCGATGGCATGTGCCGCTTCCAGGTTGGTCTTGAAGATGGTGTCGTCGAATGTCCGGCCGTTGACGAAACCTCCGGTATTGACGTCAATGGTTGTCATGGCTTCGGTTTGGTCAATGATCAGGTAACCGCCGGACTTCAGATTGACTCTTCTTGACAAGGCCAACTGGATTTCCTCTTCGACGTTGTACAGGTCGAAGAGTGGCCGGTCTCCCTCGTAGCAATTCAATCGGTCAAGTATACCGGGCGTGTAGATGCGGGCGAATTCCTGAAGTCGGGCGAACTCGTCCCGGGAATCCACTAGTATTCGAGTCGTGTTTTCATGAACGAAATCGCGCAGGATGCGTTCTGACAACGTCAAGTCCTGATATAAAAGCGCCGGAGCCGGTGTCACGTAAGCCTTGTCTTTTAACGCATGCCAGATTTTTTGCAGGAAGTCCGCATCTGCTTTTAAATCGTGATCGGTGGCGTCTTCAGCCATCGTTCGTATGATGAAACCGCCTTTCTCATCGTCGGACACGAGTTGTTGTACCCGATTTTTCAGGGCGTCCCTTTCTTTTTCATCCTGAATGCGTTGTGAAATGCCGATGTGTTTTTCCTGAGGCAGGTAGACCAGCATCCGGCCGGCGATTGAAATCTGCGTGGAAAGACGGGCTCCCTTGGTACCAAGCGGGTCCTTGATGACACGCACCATGATCGGTTGGCCGTCGGACAACATCCGCTCGATCGGAACAGGTTTGCCCGGGGACGTTTCATTGTGATGCGCTTCCAGGATGTCGTCAATGTGCAGAAAAGCGGCCCGTTCCAGACCGATGTCAATGAAAGCCGATTGCATGCCGGGAAGAACCCGAACGACTCGTCCAAGATAAATGTTGCCGGCCAGGCCGCGCGTTTGAGACCGTTCGATATGCAGTTCCTGCGTTGAACCCTCGGAAACGATGGCAATGCGGGTTTCCTGTGGTGTTACGTTGATTAAGATGTCTTCTTTCATGGAATGAATATGCCCGCCTTTCTGAGCAGCCCGGTCGTTTCGTAAAGGGGAAGCCCCATGATGCCCGAATAACTGCCCCGTATGGATTGGATGAATTTTCCGGCACGGCCCTGAATGCCGTAACCACCGGCTTTGTCGTATGGCTCGGCGGTGGCGGTATAGGCGCAGATGCTGTCGAACGAAAGCGGGGCAAAAGTCACATCCGACACCTGTACGGTGTGACAGAGAAAACCGTCTTCGTTACGGACAGCCACGCCGGTCATGACTTGATGTGTTTTGCCCGAAAGCAGACAAAGCATCTCGATGGCTTCGTCCCGGGTAGTGGGCTTTCCCAGAATCCGGCTATCGATGACGACGGTGGTATCGGCAGTCAGCACGGAATGCCGTTCCAGGTTCCGCGACAGGAGGAACCGCCAGGCGCATTCCGCTTTTTCACAGGCCAGCCGACTGACGTATTCGTGCGCTTTTTCTTCGGGACGCGCGGTTTCGTCGATCATGTCACCTTGCGTGTTATCCTGTGGTGGAACGTCGAGTAGGGTGTAACGTACGCCGATCTGGTTAAGCAATTCTTGCCTTCTCGGGCTTTTGGAAGCGAGATAAAACATTTCCGGATCGGCCTTCATCGCCTTTTAACTCCGATGGTAAGGATGGTTTTGCAAAATGGTGGAGGCCCGGTAAAGCTGTTCTGTCAATAGCACCCGAACCAAGCCGTGCGGTAGGGTCAGGGAAGACAAACGCATCAGCAAGTCAGCTTTTCTTTTCAAATTGCCGTCTAACCCATCGGCTCCACCGATAACAAAAACAAGGTCGCGTCCCTCCTGTTGCCATCTTTTCATCTGATCGGCCAATTGAGCCGTGGTGAAATCGTGTCCGTGTTCGTCCAGGGCGACCAGCCGGGCGCCTTTGGGCAACGCGGCAAGTATTCTTGTCGCTTCCGCGGCCATGACGATTTCGGCCGTTTTACTGTTCGACCGCTCGACGGATTTCACTTCTTTCAGGTTGAAACGCCACTCGGGTGGCATCCGTTTGGCGTATTCCTTGAATCCGTTTTCGATCC
>DBGFLV010000015.1:0-3811 GCA_048528425.1 Oxalobacter sp.
TTCTTTCAAAACCTTTACATGCTGTTTGGTGGCGCAGTGAAAAGGATGAAATCGACTGTCTTGCGGATGAGAACGGTAATCGTCCTGGAAACGGAACAATGACGTCAACGGCTGACAGGCAGTCGGCAATAAAAATTCGGAAGAGGACAGCCAGTCAGGGACTAAATCGCTAAACAACGGAAAAATCATGAATAGGTCTGTCGCTGAAAATGACGTTCTGCTTTAAGAAGGCCGTTTTGTTCAATACGCCGATTTAAAAAATCATTGTCAACATTGTCTGTCCTGTATGGATCAACTTTCATACAGGACATCAAGACGTGTTCAAAAAATGGCTGTTTGATTAAAAACAGTTTTACGAGATAGGCAAGATCGCCTCAAGCTTCTTCCAGATCATCGGGAGGGGCAAAAGACAAAGGGTGTCCTCCGATCGGCGTCCAGTGGGGCGACTTTGCCTTGTAGGGAAAATCCAGCCGATCCCTGAAAAAAACGGATGTCATTTCCGTAAAGGAATTGAGAGGTGAAAATCCGCAGAAATCAATTTGGGTAAAGCCGTTTTTGCGCAGAAAAGCGCAGGTATTGGGATACCATTCGGCATTGTCGAAAATGATCATCCCGCCTTTGTTCAAATGCTTTATGGCCTCCTGAGCACAGCGACCGCGTTCGGCACCGTCAATGACGACAAGATCGAACGATCCATATCGGCGGATCGTCTCCGGGTAGCTGGCGAGATTGATTTCTTCCACCATGTTAAGACGTTTGTCCACGTAACGCATCATTTTCCGGTACCAGGGCGAAAAGTGCTCGACAGAAACAATTGAGGCACACCGTTTCAGCCAGAAAAGAGTCGATCCACCACTACCGTATTCGAAAACACGACAAGCCGACAAATCCAGGCTCTCCAGAAAATCAATAGCGGGATAAGTCATCCACAGGATGGGATCGCCTTTGGCATCGACGCAATTGCCGTCCCGATTGGTGTGGGTTTGGCCCCGCAGATGCAGCAGGATATGAGCAGCTCTTGCTCCGCAGATGAGCTTGCGCGGGAGGAATGAACGAATCTTTCGGGAGAGCATTTGAAGGCTTTGTAACCGGTGTAAGGGAAAGAACAAAATTATACCTACTTGTAATTGAATGAGCTACGGAACGGAAGTGACCGGGGCGTTTTGACCGGGTGATCTCTCCTTTTGGAGAAAAAACGGTCATGGAAAGATCTCGGCTTTTTTCAGCAGAAAAACGAGCCCGTACACGCCATTTCTGGGAGAGCTTTTATTGACGGAGTCAACGGCTTTTCCGACGTTATCGGGTTTTTTTCTGTTCAAAGGTACGGTTGCTCAAGGCAGGGGGCAAATGAAAAACACGGCGCAAATAGTGAGAAGCCTCGCAACGGGTCAAGACGGTTTCCGGCGTTTTCATGTGTGTCGGTTCACCCGTCTTGAAAAAAATCAGTGGCGTGTAGGAAGAAGCCGGACCGAAATAAGGAGAATGATCTCCCATCACGATGACAGTGACGCCCTGGGGAAGAACGCTGACGTAATCGCGGATGCCTTCATCGGTAATGCGGGCGTTGGTGAAAAAGGCACGGTTTGAATCGCCATCGAACCGGGGATTGAGATTTTGTTTGGCCGGATCGTGCATATTCATCGTAATGATGACGTGAAAGAACGGTTTGTCGGCCGGAACCTGTTTAGAGGCGTAAGCGAAAAGATCACGGTCGTCAATGTGAGAAGGCGTGGCCTGATTGACGGAATGGCCCGCTTCCAGCAGTTCTTCTTGCAAGGTCAGTTTGTCAAAACCCATCAGCGGATATGCTTTTCTCATACCAGCCACATCGTACAAGCCGTGAAACAGATGCAAATCGGCTCCTCTGCGTTTAAATTGCAACGGTATGCTGTCGGGATAGGATTTCAAGGTACGGTAATACACGGTGTCGGGTTCGGCAACACGGGTGTTAAGCAATTCGTAGTCGGAATTTTGTGACGTCAGCTTTTTGGTACCGTCAACGCGGATCATCAATCCGTTGTCGACCATGTCCGTCAAAAAAGGCATGACTGTGTGACCGTTGCTTCGACGGCCGATCAGAGAGTAACCGAGACTCTCGACCTGGATGTAAACGACTTTATCGCTGCCAGGGAACACGGCAATGGCCTGACGCGCTGGGGAACAGGTGAATTCCTCTTCTGTTTTTAGCGGATGGACGGCTTCGGCAAACCAGGTAGCCGTGTAACCACGATGTAAAACGTTTTCGGCAACGGGTTTTCTGAGACGGGTCAAGTCCAGGCCGTGATGGGAAAGGGCAACGTGAGCTGCGGCTGTGAAAAACAGAGCGATCAAAAACAAGCCGGCCAGTCTGGTTTTCCGATAGTTTTTCCAGGCCGGAGGCGTGGCACGGTGTAACAGACAGATGTTAAGCGCTAGCAGAAAAAACAAAATGAAAAACGATGGCCAGTCGATATAGGCGAACAGATTCAATCCCCTGGCAAGATGGTTTTCCAGGCTGGTCCGGACAGCGGTGACGGAAGGTGTGTCCCCCAGAAAACGGTGCCATGACAATATGAATATGTCGAATACGGTATTGAGCGAAATCAGGAAGTAGGAAAAAAATCTCGGCAGTAAATAGAGGAAAAGGATGCCGAGAACGTTTATGCCAATGAAACGGATGAGGAAACCGGAAGAAAAGAGGTAGTGAACCTTGTCTTGTTGGGGAATGAAAACGGCCAGAAAATTTTCGGCCGAAAACAGCAAAACGAAAAGGCAAAGTGCGACAAACTGGGAAAGACTGAACAAGCCGGTTATTTTTTTGCGGAAAGGACTGGCGTGAAGAACTTTATGGTGGACAGGCATGTTGAGAATGGGATTAGCGGAAATTCTGGAGACCGTTCCGTCATCCGGAGAGATGATGGCCATTTTACGCTACTGTGTCGTTCATGAGGCGGAAAACGGATGAAAAAATCGCTTCGGGCATTGGGGTAAGAACAACACTGAAGATCAGCTCGAAACGCGAGGTGAAGCTGGAGGGGTTCGCTTTCGTGAAGAACAGAAGAAAACGGGTTGTCATGAATGAGGTAAAGCGTCCGATTGCCGGTTCGTCGTTACAGAAATGATTTCAGTCGTTTACTTCTCCCACACGCGGGAAGTGTTGTTTGAAGAAACTGCGCTGTGACGACAACGTCAAGCCATTGTTGATGTGTCGGACAAACTGCGCGAATCCGGCGCCCTGTCAAGTCGCCCCAGGCTAAGAGGAAAACGTCAAAAGGCATTGTTGTGCCTTTTGACGGGGCCTTGCGGGTTCTTTCACTTTGCCGTTTACGTAAACAATTTCCACCGGGTAAAGGTGTAGCGGTCGATTTCCGGATAACCGGCGTAGACGTTGCGGTGCAGGGCTTTGGCGATGGTGTGGGCATTGGAAAAGGCACCGAAACAGCTCATCAGTTTGATGTCGGTACCTAGTGTATGCCATCCTTGCGTGATCAGATAACGGGTAAACGTTTTACCTTTAACAGGGCGGACGTAATTGGGACGCCCCGACAAAGGCCCGTATTGTCGCCCCAGGTACTCGACACTGGCCAACAACGTGTTACCGGCGCCGTGGGCCGCAATCGTGTCGTAAGTGGGTGCGCCGTGCTGATAATTGAGCGTCAATGCCGCTTCGTAAGCGCCGTGCAACTGTCTGAACCGGAGAGCGGTCGCATCGGCAACGTCTTGCGGCGCCATCACCAGCAGTTCGTTGGGCAATGGATGACCGGTATTGTTTCGCGCCGGACGGATCAGGTGGAGATCGGCATCCTTTAAGGGAACAGGAAGACATTCCTTG
>DBGFLV010000016.1:0-2090 GCA_048528425.1 Oxalobacter sp.
AAACCTCATCCCGGAAAAAGACTCAAGCTTTGAATAAACATCGACCACAACCACCTGATCCAGCCGCGAAGTATAACGTCAGAACCCGTTTTGTTCCAGAGGTTATCGGCCCTTCAGCAGTACGACAACCGCCCCGGAACCCCCGTCGGCAGGCCTCGCCTGGCAAAAAGCCATGACATCCCCTCGCTGCACCAACCACTTGTGCACCAGCCGTTTCAATACCGGTTCATTATTGACCGAACCCAGCCCCTTGCCGTGGATGATACGGACACACCGGAACCCGCGTAGGGAAGCCTGCCGCAAAAAAGAGACAATCATTTCTCGCGCTTCATCCCGTCGCATGCCGTGCAAATCGAGCTGATCCTGAATGATCCAGTGACCGCGGCGCAACTTTTTGACCACGTCGTGACCGACTCCTTCACGGGTATAACTTAACGCTTCATCGGTTTCAAGAAGACTTTCCACACTGAATTCGTCCGAGAGCGACGCCCTGAGCGCCTCTCTCTCGTCGGCGAGTCGTTGTACCGGAACCGGTTTGGGTGCAATGAAAACCGGTTCAATCCGGTCTTTCGGATCGAGTGGAATCACATCGCCGACACTTTTCAAAAACAGTTCCCGATCGGACAAAGCCTGCTTCTCTGCCTGCTTTCTGGCTTCTTCCTGCTTTCGCCGAACGTCGTTGACCTCTTTAACGGCTTTTTTCAGGGTCTTGAGATCAGAAATTCTTCTGGACGACACCATAACGGCCGTTACACCAGTTCTTCTTCCAGATAGCGCTGAACGTCCAGAGCGGCCATGCATCCCGAACCGGCGCTGGTAATAGCCTGCCGGTAAATGTAGTCCTGAACGTCACCGGCAGCGAAAACCCCACGCACACTCGTGGCTGTAGCCATCCCGTTTTGTCCGCCCCGCGTCTTGATGTAACCGTTTACCATGTCGAGCTGGCCTTCGAAAATGGCCGTGTTCGGCCGGTGTCCGATCGCAATGAAAACCCCGTGAACGGCAATCTCCTTCGTACTGTCGTCCTTGACCGATTTGACGCGAAGTCCCGTCACGCCGGAATCGTCACCCAACACCTCATCAATCACCGTATCGTACAAAACGTCAATTTTGCCTTCCGCCACTCTTTCTTTAAGCCGTTTCACCAAAATGGGCTCCGCCTTGAACGTATCGCGACGATGAATCAAGGTAACTTTCGAGGCAATGTTTGACAAATAAATCGCTTCGTCGACTGCGGTGTTGCCGCCTCCGACGACGGCGACCTCTTGATTGCGATAGAAAAAACCGTCACAGGTGGCACATCCGGAAACACCTTTTCCAATATAAGCCTGCTCTGACGGCAATCCCAGATACTGAGCCGAAGCACCGGTAGCGATAATCAAGGCGTTGCACGTGTACATCCCCATATCCCCGAGCAACCGGATCGGTTTTTGGCTCAATTCGGCCGTATGGATGTGGTCGAACATGATTTTCGTATCGAAACGCTCGGCGTGTTCCAACAAACGCTGCATTAAATCGGGGCCAGGAACGCCCTGGGGGTCGCCGGGCCAGTTTTCGACGTCTGAAGCGGTCATCAACTGCCCTCCTTGCTGCAATCCGGTAATCAGAAGCGGTTTCAGATTGGCGCGGGCCGTATAAACGGCAGCAGTATAACCGGCAGGGCCGGAACCCAGGATGATCACGTCAGCGTGCAAATTGGAAGTCGTCATAACTCATCACAAAAAAGGACTTGCGGAAAAAGTTCCGCGTTGACCGAAGAAGCGAAACAGTCAGATATTTTTCGTCTGTCTCGCCAAAACTTGTTAAGATTATAGACGAAAGCGCAAAGACAAGAAGCCCGCCCCGTCACAACCGGCCCACTTTACTGCAAAATATCATTTCGCTGTGCCGGTAACGTTGGGCCTTCGGGCGAATGCGACTACAATAACGCCTTCCCGATCGGGTCACTGAACAAGAAACCGGTTTTATCGCGACGGATTCATGAGTAAAAACATGTCGAGCTACGACAGGAATAAAACGAATGCGGAACCTGTTACGCCAAGCCGTTCCGAACGGCTGGTCACGGAAGCGGGATGGTTCGTCCTGATTGC
>DBGFLV010000017.1:0-7158 GCA_048528425.1 Oxalobacter sp.
TCTCCCTTTAATGAAGCTCAAACTGGGGAAAAACAGGGCGGGTACATTAAAGCCGTTTATAAACACGCTTTTATGGCCAGTCCGGCAAACGAATGTTTTTGCCCGTCCATGACCGGCTAAAGAAAGTCGTCAAGACAGCTTCAAAGTCTCAACAACATAAAAAGCTCGCAAACGGCATAGACGTCGTTCGTGAAGCTCCGGATCACCAACCGCTAAGCACACTGGAGGCTTCAATGGCATATTTAAGCAATACTGATCTGACCCGTAACGATCCGATTTTCGGTTCTCCGTTCGTCGGTCAACCCGCCGACAAGAAAACCTTTCCGGACGACGAGCAAAACGCTTACGACGTCTACCAGATCGTTCACGATGAATTGTATCTGGACGGCAATGCCCGCCAGAACCTGGCCACTTTCTGCCAAACTTTTGAAGAAGAAGAACTTCACTGGCTGATGGATTTGTCGATCGACAAAAACATGATTGACAAGGATGAATATCCGCAAACGGCCGCCATAGAAAACTACTGCGTCCACATGATCGCCGATCTCTGGAACGCACCTGATTCCGAAACCACGATCGGTACTTCCACTGTCGGTTCCAGTGAAGCCTGTATGTTGGGTGGACTGGCCGCCTTGTGGCGCTGGCGCGCCAAGCGGAAAGCAGCCGGTAAACCGATTGACAAACCCAACATGGTGTGCGGTCCCGTTCAGGTCTGCTGGCTGAAATTCGCGCGCTACTGGGATATCGAAATCCGTGAAATGCCGATGAGAGACGGGCATTACGTCATGGCACCGGAAGACATGTTGTCGATGGTAGACGAAAACACCATCGTAGTCGTTCCGACACTGGGCCAGACCTACACCGGATTGTACGAACCGGTCAAGCCGCTGGCTGACGCACTGGACAAACTCCAGGAAGAAAAAGGACTGGACATCGACATCCACGTCGACGGCGCCAGCGGGGGCTTCCTGGCACCTTTCTGCGCTCCTGAAATGGTCTGGGATTTCCGTCTGCCGCGGGTCAAGTCCATCAGCACGTCCGGCCACAAATTCGGCCTGGCACCGCTGGGGGTAGGCTGGGTTGTCTGGCGTGAAGTTAAAGACTTGCCGGAAGGCCTGATTTTCCACGTCAATTATCTGGGCGGCGATCTGCCAACCTTTGCATTGAACTTCTCGCGCCCGGCCGGACAGGTCATTTGTCAGTACTACAACCTGTTGAGACTGGGCAAGGAAGGCTATCAGCGTGTCCACGGCGACTGTTACAAAACCGCTCAAATGCTGGCCGAGGGACTCCAGAAGATCGGACCGTTCGAAATGATTCACAGCGGCAAGGAAGATGAAGGTATTCCGGCCGTCACCTGGCGCATCAAGGAAGGTGCCAACGCCAGTTATACGTTGTACGACCTCGCCGATCGCCTGAGAACGCGCGGCTGGTTGGTTCCGGCTTATACGTTGCCGCCGCATGCCGACAACATCATCGTCCAGCGCATTCTGGTCAAACAGGGTCTTTCTGCCGATCTGGCGTCGCTTTTGCTGGGCGACTTCAAACGCGCCATCGACTTCTTTGCCGATCATCCGACGCATGAATTCAAAGGCAAGGAAGCCCAAATGTACAACCACTCCGGCAGACCGTAACACCGTTCTGTGTGCAGGGGAAATAAACGAAAACATTTTTAAGGGTCACTTCTATGAACACGAATCAAAATCAGGAGCAAAGGAAACAAGTGTTGGACTTTATGACCTCTGCTCACCAGCAATTTGCTTCGGTAAAAGAAGGGGCGAACGCCAGTTACATTCCCTATCTGGCTTCCGTTCCTTCCGACCTTTTCGGCATTGCCGTGGCTTTCACCGATGGCCAGGTGCTGGAAGTCGGCGATACGCAGTACGAATTCGCCATCGAGTCCATCTCCAAAGTATTTACGCTGGCGAAAGTGCTTGAAGAAATCGGCAAAAAGGAATTCAAGGCCAAAATCGGCAGCAACCCAACCGGGGAACCGTTCAATTCGGTCATCGCACTCGAATTGCACCATGAACACCCCTACAATCCGTTCGACAATGCCGGTGCCATCGCTACCGTTAGCCTGTTGAACGCCCAGTCGTCCGACGATCGGTGGAACCAGATTATCAGTACCTACAGTTTGTTTGCAGGCAGGGAACTCTCGGTTAATCAGGAAGTCTACCAATCCGAATCCGACACGAACGCCCACAACCGTGGTATTTCATGGTTGTTGAAAAACAGCGGCAACATGTATACCGATCCGGATCAGGCTTGCGACGTTTATACCCGCCAGTGTTCCGTGGCTATCACCTGTCGTGACCTGGCCGTGATGGGGGCGACCATTGCCAACCACGGTATCAATCCGGTCACGAAAAAACAAGTCGTCAACAAGGAAAACATTCAGCCGATTCTGGCGGAAATGACGATGAACGGCTTGTATGAAAATACCGGTAACTGGCTCTACAGCACCGGAATGCCCGGTAAAAGCGGTGTCGGTGGCGGTATTTTGGCTATCGTACCCGGAACCTGCGCTCTGGCTGTGTTTTCACCGCCTTTAGATGTGCACGGTAACAGTGTCAAAGGTCAACTGGTCGGGTCTTTCTTAAGCCAGAAACTGAACTGGAGTCTTTTTAATAAATAAAAAGGGGTGCCGGAGCCTTCGTCAGAAGGCTCACATCTTTTTCATGAAGAGGTTTTTATGGCTACTAATCATTCGACAAACCAAACCACGGCCAGTACGACAAAAAGTCCGAAGGCCCGTACTTACATCTCATGGCTGACTATTTCATTCATGATGGTGGCGGCCGTGGCCAGTATCCGTTCATTGCCGGGTATGGCCGTTTACGGCCTGGGCTCGATCATGCTGTTTTTGATTCCGGCTATTGTCTTCTTTATTCCGGTTGCACTGGTAGCGTCCGAACTGGGCACTGGCTGGAACGGCGGTATTTATGGCTGGGTCAAGCAGGCTTATGGAGAGCGGCTCGGTTTCTTCGTCATCTGGTTTCTCTGGATCGAAGTCTGCGTCTGGTATCCGGCCGTACTCGGTTTTGCCGCCAGTACACTGGCCTATATGTTCAATCCAGCACTGGCCAAAAGCGGTCTGTTTACCTGTATCGTCATCATCGTCTTTTACTGGGCTTCCACTTTCCTGGCTATGACAGGATTCAGCACATTGTCCAAATTTTCCAAGTGGTTCATGCTGCTGGGTACGGCTTTTCCGGCCGCCTGTCTGATCGTTCTCGGCGCGGTCTGGCTGTTGATGGGTAATCCTTCCAGCACCCCGTTGACCTGGGACGCACTGATTCCGGCCGTTTTCCATGAACATGCGCACGTTATGTCGGGTGCTCGTGGCCTTCATCCGGACTTCTGGCAGGAATTCACCGGGAAAATCGCCGGGCTCGTTTTGATCGTCGGTAACTTCCTGGCTTACGCCGGTATCGAAATGAACGCCATTCACGCCCGGGAGTTGAAAAATCCCGAAAGAGACATGCCAAAAGCCATTTTACTGGCCGGTATCATGATCGTCTGTGTTTTCATTCCCCCGACGGTCGCGATCTCTCTGGTAGTTCCTTCCGACTCCACCAGTCTGACTGCCGGGGTGATTCAGGCGTATGCCGCTTTCTTCAACGCCTTTCACATGCCTTGGGTCACCCCCGTTTTGGGCGTTCTGTTGATCATCGGCGCATTGGGTGGCGTACTGACCTGGACAGCCGGCCCTTCAAAAGGCTTGCTTTTCGTCGGTAAATCCGGGATGTTACCGTTGATTCTCCAAAAGGAAAACAAAAACGGCGTTCAAGTTAACATTCTGATTTTGCAAGCCATTATCGTGACGCTGTTGTCCACCATTTACATTTTCGTCGACAACGTTTCCGATGCCTTCTGGATGATTAGCGCTATGGCGGCCCTGATGTACCTGATTATTTACCTTTTCATGTTCATGTCGGCCATGAAACTGCGGAAAACGCAACCTAACGTCAAACGCGGCTTCGTGCTGAAGGGTCTTTACTTCTGGTGCTATCTCGGTATGGCTGCCACCATTGTTGCGATCATTTTCGGCTTCATCCCGCCGTCCCAGTTCAGCAACATGCCGATTCTCGAGTACATCGGAATTCTGGTCGCAGGGCTGATCATTACCGGCGCGCCTCCCTTCATTTTCTATGCCGTCAGAAAACCGTCGTGGCAGGTCGAACCGAAAAGCGAATCGGAAAAATATACGGCTGCCTTGCAGGATTTGCAGGACAGTGACCTGACCGGCAGTTAACCGTTTGATCCGGTTTCCCGACGAACCAGTCGGGCCGTTACAAAGTGAAACAAGCACAACAGACTGTTTTTCAGTCTGTTGTGCTTTTACCGATGAAACAGTCCAGGTTCATCCTCGTCTCTTCTTTACTGTCGCTACCGGATCGGCTCCGGTACGACCAAAGCGTCAAAAACGTACACAAGGGCATTGCCTCTTCCCCACATTTCCCAACGGTACTTGTCCTAATGGTTTTTTCACCCAAGACAGTTCGAAACGGACTGTCCGGAAAGAACGCTACATTCCAATGCCCACTGTTTTCTACTCTATTGCCTGAAACGATACAAACAATAAAACCCTCTTGCGTCGTTCAATTCCTCTGAGCCAAGGTCCTGTCAGAAAATGCCGGATTCCGGTCTGTATCTGTACGCACGAAATAGCCTTTCTTTTCCCGAATCGCTTGATCGCATGGAAATCGGTAATCACGGAACAGGATTACCGATTTTTTCAACTACCTGAAAAGACCTGAACGCCTTTTTTCCGACAGGGTACAATAGCTTTTTCAGACAACGCAACCTTACCGGGGACCGGATGCATTGTCCTTAGCGGTTTTTCATCGGATTATCTCTCCTATGCTGCGACTGACCGAAATCAGGCTTTTAGTGGATCACGACGACGCGGAATTGCAACAGGCTGTCTTAAACCGTCTGGACATTCCTGCCGAGCAATTGCTCGGTTTGACCGTTTATCGACGCAATTACGACGCCCGAAAAAAGACGGCGATCGTTTTTTCTTATACGGTCGATGTCGAGGTTAAAGACGAACAAACCCTTCTCGATCGTTTTTCCGGCCATCCGCATATCGGCAAAACGCCTGACATGGCTTACCGTTTTGCGGTGCACGCGCCCCATACGTCTTTTGTACGTCCTGTCATAGTCGGCTGCGGCCCCTGCGGTCTGTTTGCTGCCTTGATCCTGGCACAAAGCGGTTTTAAGCCCATCATCCTGGAAAGAGGGAAAAACGTACGCGAAAGAACGCAGGATACCTTCGGTTTTTGGCGTGACCGGGAATTGAATCCCGAATCCAACGTTCAGTTCGGAGAAGGGGGTGCTGGCACTTTTTCCGACGGCAAACTGCATACACAGATCAGGGACCCGAAACACTACGGCCGCAAAGTCTTGACCGAGTTCGTCAAGGCAGGTGCGCCCGAAGAAATCCTCTACATCGGCAAACCACACATCGGCACCTTCAGGCTGGTGCGAATCATCGAGCAAATGCGTCGTGAAATCCTTTCACTGGGCGGTGAATTCCATTTCCAATCCCGTGTCGACGACATTCGGGTGGAAAACGGCCACATCCAAGGTGTCATCCTCAAAAACGGGGAAACCATTTCAGCCAATCACGTCATCTTTGCCGTGGGGCACAGTGCACGCGATACATTCGAAATGCTTTATGAACGCGGTGTTTATATGGAAGCAAAGCCTTTTTCCATCGGCTTCCGCATCGAACATCCCCAGTCGCTCGTCGACCAGTGCCGTCTCGGCCCTTTCGCAGGCCATCCTCGTCTGGGCGCGGCCGATTACAAGTTGGTTCATCACTGTCGTAACGGACGCACGGTCTACAGTTTCTGCATGTGTCCGGGAGGCACCGTCGTGGCAGCGGCGTCCGAACCGGGTCGGCTGGTGACCAACGGCATGAGCCAGTATTCACGCAATGAAAGAAACGCCAATGCCGCCATCGTTGTCGGCGTCACACCAGCCGATTATCCGGGTCATCCTCTGGCGGGTATCGCACTTCAGCGCGAACTCGAACGTAAAGCGTTTGAACTCGGAGGAGCCAATTACAACGCGCCTTGCCAGCGGGTCGGTGACTTTCTGAAAGGAAAACCTTCCACGCAAACGGGCTCCGTCTTACCATCCTACCAGCCCGGCGTGACCCCTTGCGATCTGGGTAAAGCCCTACCCGACTACGCCGTTTGTGCACTGAGAGAAGCCATCCCGGCTTTCGAGCGATCCATACCGGGATTTGCGATGGAAGACGCTGTATTGACTGGAACGGAAACGCGCACCTCGTCTCCCGTCCGTATTTCAAGGAACCGCGACACGTTGGAAAGCGTCAGTATCCAAGGGCTTTATCCCGCTGGTGAAGGAGCCGGTTATGCCGGTGGTATTCTGTCTTCTGCTGTCGACGGCATCGAGGTAGCGCAAGCCGTTGCCCTTGCCATTACCGGAAAAAACTGAAACCGATCCTACCATTTAATCGACATCGTCCCGAAAAGCCTGAAGTATTCTTTCTTTTTCAGCGTCGAACCGTCGTTTTTCAACGGGGTTGGCGATACGGCGCGCACCGTTGAAGCGGGCTTTCCAGTAACCGAGTTGCATGTTGTCGATGCGCACTGTCTTGCCGGACGAAGGAGCGTGAATGAATTTGTTGTCGCCGAGATAAATCCCGACATGGGAATAGTTGCGTCTGTTCGTATTGTAAAAGACCAGATCCCCGGGTTGCAGTTTTTCCGGACTGACCGATTCGCCCAGCCTGCTCTGTTCCAGAGCAGTACGCGGCAAAGTCGTCCCCCAGGCTTCCTTGAAAACATAACGGACAAGACCGCTACAGTCGATACCGGTCTCGGGCGAATTGCCGCCGTATTTGTAGTGAGCGCCAATCAAAGTCATCGCCGTCATGGCCAGTTCGGTCGCTTTATGGGTAAAATGATGGATCTGTTCCATCGCCGGCGCAGAAGTGTCGGAAGATTTCACCATGACGCGTTGGGCAAAGGCCGCGTGCGTTACGGCGAACAGGAACACTGCCGTTCCGGCAGAAGCACAGCATTTCCGGAAAATAGAGTGCCCTTTCATCGCCATCATCCAAACCGTTTCACTGACCAGTTGAAAATGTAAGCGAATACAGCACTAATGTCAAAGCAT
>DBGFLV010000018.1:0-10721 GCA_048528425.1 Oxalobacter sp.
AGAGAGAAGAAAGAGTTCCCGAAACGGAAAACGGCTTGTCCGGTTTCCGTTTCAGGGCGCCGGTTACTGGTGCACGTATGTCTGACAGCTGGCTTTGTTGTTGTTGAAGCCGACGACAATTGCATCTGCCATGCATTCATAGTCTTCGTTGTATTTGCAGTCTGCCACCTTACAGGCACCGACACCGGAGATGCGGCCTACGGATTTAGCGTGACCGGCCATGTCGGCAATCGCGAAAAAAGTGTCGCATCCCGGTGTTTCCTCGTCACCGACCGTAATGGCTCTGGCGTGACAGCCTGCGTTTTTGTTGAAGCCACAGGATTCGACAGAACAGTGCTTCACTTCCGGCATAATGATTTCAATGTGTTTCATAAAAGTCTCCTGGTTGGGTATGGCGTTGAACGGTTCAGTCGTCTTCCCTCAGCGGTTTTAAGGCGTTGCCCCAGGCGATGATTTGTCCGAGCATGGTATTGACGGTTTTTTCGTGACGTGGATTGGGACGGAAGACAGTCAGTTTTTCGAAATCTTCAAACAGGGAGAACATGACTTGTGCCCGAACGTCCGCAATCATTAAAGCTCCCATCACCGCACGAAGCTGTTCAACGGCCCGGACAGCACCCATCGTGCCGTAACCGACAAATCCGGCTGATTTGTTATTCCACTCGTGGAACAGGTAATCAATGGCATTTTTCAGGGAGGCCGGAGGGGCGTGGTTATACTCCGGAGTCACGAAGATATAACCGTCGAATGAGTCGATTTTGGCGGCCCATTTCAAAGTATGAGGTTGAGTATACTGACCCGTTGAGGCCGGTTGAGGCTCGTCCAGCAGCGGCAAGTTGTAATCTTTTATGTCAACCAGTTCCGCTTCAATGTCCCCGCGTTTCCTGACAATGTCGTAAATCCACTTTGCGACGGCTTCGCCATTGCGGCCGGGACGGGTGCTTCCGATGATGACAGCGAGCCTGAACATAATGCACCTTTCTTGTTGGAAAAGAGTGGGTGAAAAGCCGTGACATCGCCAGCATATTTCTTTTTTCAGGTTTACTTTTTCAGTTTTCGCAAATAAAGGGAAAATTGTCTGATAATAACGGCATGATAGCGAAGTCTTCCATCGCGTTTCTTTAAGGAGAAAAACATGCAGCAAAAACGGACGCCTTTTTGCCGGACGATCAGGCTGGGGCTGATGATCGTGTCGTTCAGCGTTTGTTCGGTAGCGGTATCAAAAGAAGGGATATCGTCAGAAAGCGCGATAACGACCGTGAAGACCGCTGTTTCGGAAACGGCCGTGCCGGCGGAACCGGCGACACCGCCAGTGCCCCCCATGAACAAAACGCAGGTGCCCGGCTTTTATCGCATCATGGTCGGTCAATTTGAAGTAACGGCCCTGTTCGACGGCGTTTTCGAATTCCACCCGGAATTGCTGAAAAACGCGGACAGGCCAGTGATCGAAAAGGCACTTACCCATCACTATGGAAAGACCTCCGGTATCCAGACGGCAGTCAACGCTTATCTGATTCACACGGGAGAGCATCTGGTACTGGTCGATGCAGGTGCCGGGAAACTGTTTAGTGAAGGCGGACAAGGGCGTGTCATCGCCAATCTGAAAGCGTCCGGTTACGAGCCTGAACAGGTCGATATGGTGGTGATGACGCATTTGCACGGCGATCATACCGGCGGCTTAAGCGACAAGGAAGGCAATCTGCTGTTTCCGAACGCAACGGTTTATGCCGACAAGGCGGAAAATGAATACTGGTTGTCCGAACAGCAGGCTGCAGCAGCGCCGGTCGAACGGCAGGTCTTTTTCAAAATGGCGCGTGAATCCGCAGTACCTTATTTGAGTGCGGAAAAATGGAAGACGCTCGAACCGGGGCAGGAAATCGTTCCCGGCATTCGTGCAGTGGCTGCTTACGGCCATACTCCGGGTCACACGGCTTTCGAGGTCACTTCCGACGGACAGACGCTTTTGATCTGGGGGGACATCGTTCACAGCCATGCCATCCAGTTCAACCGTCCGGAAGTGGCTATCGAATACGATTCGGACGCGACACAGGCCGTCAAGACACGTCAGGCGCTTTTGAACAGTGTGGCGAAGAAAAACGAACTGGTTGCAGGCATGCATTTGCCGTTTCCGGGGCTGGGTTACATCAGGGCGGAAGGAAACGGAAAATACCGCTGGATTCCAGTCGAATACAGCCCGCTTGACTGAACTGTTTTCTGAACCTGTTTTCCGACAAGGGTTTATGCAGCGTCCGATCGGGTCAGCTTCCCTGGACAACTGATTTTCTAAACCGCACCAGCGCAGCAAAGAAGAAAACGATCCCGATCAGGACCATCGCCAGGAAATCCGGCCAAACGATCTCGAATCCGGCACCCCGATAGAGAATGGATTGGGCAAGCCGGACAAAATAGGTGGTGGGAGCAAATTGCATGATGTTTTGCACCCAGACCGGCATGCTTTCCTGCGGGGTGGTACCGCCCGAGAGCATTTGAAGCGGAATGATGGTTAAAAAGATCAACAGACCCAGTTGCGGCATCGAACGGGCAATGGTTCCCAGAAAAATACCGATGGAGGCGGCGGAGAAAAGATAGACGGCGGCTGCCCCGATAAACAGGAGAATGGAACCTGCAATCGGGACTTGCAGAACGATTTTGACGATAAATATTAAGCCGACGGTCGCTCCGATCAGGACAGCCAGGCCGTTTGCCCAGATTTTGGAGATCATGATTTCCGTCGGAGTCAACGGCATGGCCAACAGATGTTCCAGCGTTCCATGCTCCCTTTCCCGAATGTAGGCGGCCCCGACCAGAATGATCGTCAGCATGTTGACGTTGTTGATGACTTCCATGACGCCACCAAACCAGTAACCGGTCAGGTTCGGGTTGAAACG
This sequence comes from Oxalobacter sp., assembly GCA_048528425.1. Classification (GTDB taxonomy): domain Bacteria; phylum Pseudomonadota; class Gammaproteobacteria; order Burkholderiales; family Burkholderiaceae_D; genus Oxalobacter. The sequence goes on from DBGFLV010000018.1 coordinate 2,889, forward strand.
AACGTGGGTGACGAGATTGATGGGCAATTCGCTGGTTTCGGTCGTCCGGTTCAGATATTCGTTGATTTCGTCGTTGAAAATGCTTTGGATGTAACTGGCACCGATAAACGCCTGGCTCATGACGGTCGCGTCGATGTTGAGCTGAATGTCGGGTTGACGTCCTGCCAGCAGGTCTCGCTGGAAACTGGGCGGAATGACGGCGGCAAAAGAGTAATAGCCGCGGTCGAGCGCTTTATCCATTTCGTCCAGTTCGATGATGTCCGGTTTTTTGAAATAAGGCTGGGTTAAAGCTTCGATCATCCGTTGGGAAAGTTGCGAATGATCCTGGTCGACGATGGCAACCGGTGCGTTGTGCAATTCCTGTGAAACGCCTTTGGCGGCGCTGTAAATACCCGCTGTGAAAGCATAGATGATGAGAAAGAGCAGGACTTTGTCGGCCCACAGACTGTTTAGTTCCTTGATGCCGAGACGGTAGATGTTACTGAGATATATTTTCAGTCGTGACATTTATTTCTCCTGTTTCGGAAGAAACAGCCATGCGATGAAAGTCAGCGCAGGAATGAAGGCCGCCAGGGCGAGAATCGGCCCCATGAGATTGAAGAAGCCCAGCGCTTTGGTAAAAACACCGCGACTCAGTATCAGGAAATAGGTAGCGGGAAAAAACTGGCCGACCCAGTAGGCACCTCCCTCGAGGGAACCGACCGGGGTCGTCAAACCTGAGAACTGCGCCGTCGGCAACATGGTCAGAATGGCGGTACCGAATAGGGCCGATATCTGAGTGTTGGTGAAGGTCGAAATGACCAGACCCAGTCCCGTCGTCGCGGTGACGTATAACAAGGCGCCCAGCGTCAGGGCCAGAAAACTGCCTTTCAGGGGAACCTGAAACAGCCATACAGCGGCCGCGACCATCGTAAAGTAACTGATCATGGAAAGCACAATGTACGGTAACTGTTTTCCAATCAGAAATTCCAGTTTGGTCACGGGTGTCACGTACAAGTTGGTAATCGACCCCAGTTCTTTTTCCCGTACCACACCGAGCGCCATCAGGATAGCGGGAATCAGCATCAGCAAAAGAGGGATGATGGCGGGCACCATTGCGTACAGGCTCTTGAAGTCCTGGTTATACCGGTAACGCATCTGGATGTTGGCTGCCGCTGTCTGATCGGTACCGGACGTTTCCTTGCCGAGTTGTTCCAGATATTTGACATGCAACCCGCGAACGTAACCCAGAATGGTTTCACCCCGGTAGGGGCTGGCGCCGTCGATCCAGGCGGCGATTTCGGGATGTCGGCCCTGAAGCAGGTCCCGGCCGAAACCTGAAGGAATTTCAATGGCTACCGTGACGTCTCCGCTTTTCATGCGACGGTCCATTTCCTTGTTGTCCTTGATGGGAGGCTGTTCGATAAAATAGCGGGAACCGGCGATGTTTTGAATATAATCCCGTGATTGCGGTGACTGGTCGTGATCCAGAACGGCGAATTTGAGATTTTCGACGTCCATCGAGATACCGCCGCCCAGTACGAAAAACAGCAACAGGCAACCCAGCAGTGCAAAACCCAGACGAATCGGATCGCGCCTTAATTCCAGTGCTTCGCGCGAGGCATACGCCAGGAGTCTTCTGAAACTGAAAACGGGGGATTCTTCGTCAGGCTTTTCTGGTTCGAGGTCGACGTTTTCATCGAAAGTTGATTTTTCACCGCCGCCCGCTTCTTCAAGGTAATCAATGAAAGCCTGTTCCAAGGTCTTGGCGTGTTTTGCTTCCTGCAATTCTTTCGGCGTACCGCTGGCCAATACCTTACCGGCGTTCATCAGGGATATCCGGTCGCAACGTTCCGCTTCGTTCATGAAGTGGGTGGAAATGAAGATGGTCACGTTCTGATCCCGTGACATCTCGATCAGGAGCCGCCAGAAATCGTCTCGCGCCACCGGGTCGACGCCTGAAGTCGGTTCGTCCAAAATCAGGAGTTTGGGGTTGTGGACGACGGCAACAGCCAGTGACAGACGCTGGCGGATACCGAGCGGCAATTCGGCTGCGGCCGAATCGACGTAGGGTTGCAGGCCGAAGCGGTCGATCAGACTGTTAACCCGGGGTTTGATTTCCTCCGGGGGCAAGTGGAAAAGCCGGGCGTGCAAGTCCAGATTCTGCATGACAGTCAGCTCACCGTAAAGCGAGAAAGACTGTGACATATAGCCCACGTCTTTCCGACTTTCGATGTTTTTGGCGTCAACCGGTTTGCCGAATGTTTCTGCCGTACCGGACGTTGGCGGCAAAAGACCGGTCAGCATTTTCATGGTGGTCGTTTTACCGCTGCCGTTCGAACCGAGGAATCCGAAAATCTCGCCTTGGGGAATTTTGAAGCTGACGTGGTCGACGGCAACGAAATCACCGAACTTTTGCGTCAATCCGTCTGCCTCGATTGCCCAGACCTGGTCTTTTTGTTCTTTAAACGGCGGGATGACCAGTTCCTGATAATTTTGCCGCCGTTCTTCGGGAAGAAACTGGATGAAGGCCTGATCGAGCGTGGATTTACCGGTCGTCTCCATCATTTCCTTTGCCGTACCGGTGGCAATGATCTTGCCGCCGTACATGGCAGCCAGCCAGTCGAATTGTTCGGCTTCTTCCATATAGGCTGTCGCCACCAAGACGCTCATTTGAGGACGACGTTTACGGATGGAGTCGATCAGTTCCCAGAACTGACGGCGTGACAGAGGATCGACCCCCGTCGTCGGTTCGTCAAGAATCAACAGATCGGGATCGTGTACCAGAGAACAACAAAGGCCCAGTTTCTGTTTCATGCCGCCCGAGAGCTTGCCGGCCGGCCGATCCTTGAAGGGAAAAAGACCGGTCGCTTCGGTCAGTTCGTCGATACGGCGTTGGCGTTCTTCGAAGTCCTGTCCGAACAGACGGGCGAAAAAGTCGATGTTTTCAGCGACGGAAAGGGTCGGATAAAGATTTTTGCCCAGACCCTGGGGCATATAGGCCACTCTCGGCAATAAGGCATTGCGGATTTTCCGGACACCGATGTCTTCTCCAAGGACTTCGATGTGTCCCTGCTGGATTTTCCGGGCACAGGAGACCAATGCCAATAGGGAAGATTTGCCGACACCGTCCGGGCCGATCAGACCGACCATGCAGCCACCCGGCAGTTCCAGCGTCACATTATCCAGTGCCTTGATATCGCCGTACTGGAGTGTGACACTGTCGAGTTTCGCTGCGGCGAGCGTACCCATGTCACTTTACCTGCAAATTGGCGGGCCAGACGGCGTCAGGACTTGTTTTGACCCAACCAATGCCGGGCATGCCCGGTTTGGCGATATTGGCGTGCTGTTCAAGCCAGCTCTGATCGACTTTCAACTTGACCCGAAACATGAATTTTTCACGTTCGTCCCGGGTTTCCACTTCTTTCGGAGTGAACTGGTTGCGAGGCGAAACGTAGGTAACCGTACAGGGAATGGGCGTATCGGGCAGTGCATCGAGCACGATGCGTGCGTCGCTTCCCATCTCGACGTTACCCGCGTCTTCGTTGGAGAGGTAGATATACATGTAAACGTCGTTCAGGTCTAAAATCGAGAAGACCCGCCCCCCCGCCGGGAGCACTTCGCCCGGTTCAGCCAGACGATAAAGGATGCGGCCGTCAACAGGCGACTTTAACGTCAAATCGTCCAAATTGCTCTGAAGCGACGCCACCCGGGCGACGGCTTCGGCAATGCTGGCGTCCGCCTGGGAAACACGGTTGCGGGCGCTGGCCAGATTGGCACTGGCCGTTCTCTGCGTACTGACGTCCTTGTCGAGCTGGGCAGCGGAAATGAACCCTTTTTTAATCAGTTCCTGTGTGCGCCTCAAAGTCACGTTGGCCAATTCCTGCTGACTTTGGGCACTTTTCACGTCTTCACGGGCAGCCTTGGCCGTCTCTTTCGCCTGTTCGACGGCAGCTTCAGCGGCCTTGATGTCCGCTTTCAATTGGGCGTCATCGAGTTGGGCGGCAACGTCACCGACTTTCAGGTCGGCTCCCTCGCGAAAATAGACTTCGACCAGTTTGCCCTGAACTTTGGTGGAGACAGCCGTTTCGGTGGCTTCCAGTCGTCCGTTGCCAAAGGCCAGTCCGGGTGGCGTCGCAGGCGGTTTCAGGAAGTACCATGCGACCACGGCGGCAATGATGACAAGCACCAGAATAATGATCAGTTTTTTGTGGCGTAATATGGCCGACATTGTCAAGCTCCTTGCGGGAACGGCAAAATGGAAACGGACTGTACTGCGCAATGTACCAGATTATAACGACTTATGCAGCAGGGAGGTATTTCAATTTGCTGAGGATTTGTTCTGAAATGAAACGCCTCTTGCGCATTCTGTTAATATGATCGCCGGCTTTCGGTGAAACAGATTAAACCATAAACGTTGCACCGGAAGATTCCTTGATAATTTTGAAAATTCGTCTTGTTTCCTTAAACGATTTGTCACGAAACCCGAAAATGGAACTGGTGTGTCCGGCGGGAAGTCTTCCTGCCCTCAAACAAGCGGTCGACTGCGGTGCCGATTGCGTCTATCTCGGCTTTAAAGACGCGACAAATGCACGGAATTTTGCCGGCTTGAACTTCGACGAAAAAGCGCTTGTCGAAGGGATTGCATACGCCCGTTCGCATCAATGCCGTGTGTTACTGGCGTTGAACACGTATCCGTTACCTAAAGCCTGGGAAGTTTGGAAATCAGCTGTCGACCGTGCTGCCCGTTATGGCGTAGATGCGCTGATCGTGGCCGATCCGGGGTTGATGCAGTACGCCACTGAAACCTATCCGGAACTGAAATTGCATTTGTCCGTTCAGGGATCGGCCACGCATTACGACGCGATCAATTTTTATGCCCGTCATTTCCGGATTGCCCGGGTCGTATTGCCTCGTGTGCTGTCTATCGAACAGGTCGAGATGGTCGTCAAGAACACGGACGTTGACATCGAGGTGTTCGGTTTCGGCAGTCTGTGCGTCATGGTAGAAGGGCGATGTGCCTTGTCTTCATACGTGACGGGCGAGGCACCGAACAACAGCGGCGTGTGTTCGCCTGCGAAGGCGGTTCGCTGGCAGACGACGCCCAAAGGGTTAGAATCCGAACTGAACGGTGTGTTGATCGACCGCTATGCAGAAGGAGAAAAAGCGAGTTACCCGACTGTTTGCAAGGGGCGTTACCGCATCGGGGAAGACGTCTATTACGCCATTGAAGAACCGGCCAGTTTAAATACGCTGGCCTTGCTGCCGCGATTAAAGCAGATCGGCGTTTCCGCCATCAAAATAGAAGGGCGGCAGCGCAGTCCGGCTTATACCGCCCAGGCCACCCGGGTCTGGCGAGAGGCCGTAGACAGCTGTCTGAAAGACGATGTTGCCTACACGGTCAAGCCGGAATGGATGAGCAAGCTGGCGAGTCTTTCCGAGGGGCAACAGCAAACACTGGGGGCTTACTATCGTTCCTGGAAGTAACGGTGTGGAGAAAGGATTCCGTTTTGAAACTGGCATTGGGACCTTTGCAGTACTACTGGACGAAAGAAAGGGTTTTCCGGTTTTACCGGGAGGCGGCCGATTTGCCGGTCGACATCGTTTACCTGGGTGAAACGGTGTGTGCCCGGCGTCATGAGTTGCGTGAAGAGGACTGGCTTTTCATTGCCGCCCAACTTGACGCGGCAGGAAAAGAAGTCGTGCTTTCAACCCAGGTTTTACTGGAGTCAGGGGCTCATCTTCAGGCTATGCACCGGATCGTCGAAAACGGTCGATACCCAATCGAAGCCAACGATATGGGAGCAGTCGGTCTTTTGGAAAACAAAATACCGTTCGTCGCCGGGCCGCATCTGAATCTGTATCATCCTGCCGCGCTGAATTTCGTGGTCGGTCTCGGTGCGTTTCGATGGGTAATGCCGCTGGAAATGAGCCGGGATGATTTGACGTTGATGCAAAAAGCGCTTCCCGATACCTTGCAGACAGAGGTGTTCGCTTACGGCCGTCTTCCGCTGGCTTTTTCGGCCCGTTGTTTTACAGCCCGTTATCACAATCTGCAAAAAGACCAGTGCGGCTTTAAATGTCTGGATTATCCGGACGGTTTGCCGGTACAGACGAGAGAGAAAAGGCCGTTTTTGGTGTTTAACGGTGTCCAAACCCAGTCGGCCGGTGTGTACAATTTAATCGCGGAAGTGCCGACAATGCGGAAGATGGGAGTTGATGTGTTGCGACTTGCTCCGCAATCGGCACATATGGGTGACGTCGCGGCCCTGTTTGCCGACGTCATCGCAGACCGTCTCTCGAGTGTTGAGGGACTGAACAAAATGAAAGACCTGATGCAAGACGGGATGTGTAACGGTTACTGGTATGGTGAACCGGGCATGAAATGGATTGAGACAACCCGATTTGCCGATGTGGGGAGGTGAGATGAATGATTACCGCGTTCCGAAGCCGGTCGGGCAACTGATGGGATGGTTGCCCGCTTATCCGGGTTCCCTGCTTTTCGTCTCCGCCTTGAACGTCGTTTTAAAACCCCGTTTGCCGGACGACGTCAGGGAAGCGCTTAGCGGCAAGGCGTTGAGACTGACGGTGATCGACGCCTGTGTCGATTTCGATTTCGTCTGGACGAGCGGCGGTTTTGTGGCCGGCTGGAACCACACCGTTCCCGATTTGACCATTTCTGCCAGCGCCCACGATTTTTATCGGTTGTCGAAACGGGAAGAAGACCCTGACACCCTGTTTTTCAGTCGTCGTCTGGTGATGGAAGGGGACACGGAATTAGGGCTTTTACTGAAAAACACGCTGGACGCGATGGAACTGAACGTTTTTGAACTGATGAAAACGTTCTCGCTTCGAAAAATGCTGGCTCTTTTGCCTGGCTACAAAAAGGGAAAAGCCTGATTGGGCCGGACCGAAACCCCCTCTACCTCTTTTGAGGCCGGTACGTTCCGGAAAAAAGATCGCTTTTGATGTGGATCATTTTTGCCGGTGTATCGCGACCTGATTGGACAAAGTCCACGATTTTCTTCGGCCTATTGTAACGGCATGTTCCGATTTTACAGGCCTGACTATGCATCTCGGTTTCGTCATTAAAAAGACGCTGACGCTGTTGGCGCTCGTGGATCCGTTCATGGCTATTCCTCTCTTCATTTGCGCCACGTCGGGGTTAAGTACCCGGTACAAGGACAAGTACAGCCGCCAGTTGGGTATTACCGTGACGCTTTCGCTTTTGATCGGCGGTCTGTTCGGGTTGCACCTGTTGAATTTCATGGGCGTGTCACTGTCGTCGATCCAGATCGGTGGCGGTGCCATCATGTTTATCGTTTCACTGGCTATGGTGATTGCGAAAGAAGAGTCGATCAAGTATACGCCGGGAGAATCCGAGGAAGCCGCCTCGGGCCCTTCGATTGTTCCGCTGGGCATTCCACTTCTGGCCGGACCGGCGGCATTGTCTTATGTCATGGCCACTTCCCAAATCACTCAGGTCGAAGATCTGTTCTCTATAGTTTTCCCACCCGTTGTCGTCGGTATCGCTACCTGGCTCTGTTTTCGCTTCGTAGGTCGGGGAGGCCGGATTTTGACACCGTCGGCTTTGAAAGTGATCGAACGGTTGGCTGGATTTTTGCTGACGGCGATTTCGGTCGAGATGATGGCCACCGGATTTCGGCATATTTTTCCGGGACTCTCCAGTTAAGTTCGGTAACGAGAGCGGTTTCCCGAATCAGTTTGATGAAATGGGGAGGCGTCCTTGCGGAAAGCGGCCAATAAAAAGCATGTCCGGTGTCGGACATGCTTTTTTCAACCGTGATAGTTTCGATGACGCGGTTCAGAACACACTCGTTTGGGGATTGTGGC
>DBGFLV010000019.1:0-2998 GCA_048528425.1 Oxalobacter sp.
TCACCGGTCACCATAACCGTTTTAATGCCCATTTTCCGGAGTTCGGCGAACCGTTCCTTGATATCGTTTTTGACCCTGTCCTTCAGTTCGACAACACCGAGCGGTTTTCCGTTTTCTGCGACAACCAAAGGAGTACTGCCGGACAAGGCCACTTCGTCGACCAATGACTGAAGCAGGTAAGGGAAATCGAAACCCTGTTGTGCCGAGTAGGCTCGAATGGCGTCGGCAGCGCCTTTGCGGATACTTCTTCCGGAAGAGAAATCCACACCGCTCATTCTGGTCTGGGCCGTAAACGGAACGAATTGCGCGTCATTGTCCATGGCTTTGCTGCTGAAAAGCGGCCAATTTTCTTTTGCCAGACTGATGATGCTACGCCCTTCCGGTGTTTCATCGGCGACGGAAGCCAAATAGGCGGCTTCGGCCAGTTCTGCTTCCGATACACCGGTTACCGGCAAAAACCGGCTCGCCTGACGGCTTCCCAGGGTAATCGTTCCGGTTTTGTCGAGAAGCAAGACATCAACGTCCCCTGCCGCTTCGACGGCCCGGCCCGAGGTAGCCATGACGTTGGCCTGCATCAGACGGCTCATGCCGGCCACGCCGATCGCCGACAACAAACCGGCAATCGTCGTCGGTATCAGACAAACCAGCAAGGCGACCAGTACAATCAGGCTGACCGGACGTCCCGCACCGGATTGCAAAACGGAGAATTGCGAAAACGGCAGCAAAGTCACGATAACGCCTAAAAAGACGATCGTCAGGGCAACCAGCAAAATGGTCAGTGCGATTTCATTGGGTGTTTTCTGCCGCTTGGCGTTTTCGACCATGGCGATCATCCGGTCGACAAACGTTTCGCCCGGATTGGACGTAACACGGACAACGATACAGTCGGACAGGACACGCGTCCCTCCGGTCACGGCCGAAAAATCACCGCCGGATTCCCGGATCACCGGTGCGGATTCTCCGGTGATCGCGCTTTCGTCGACAGAGGCCGATCCTTCGACAATTTCTCCGTCAGCCGGAATGAAATCGCCTGCCGGAACAAGGACGAGATCGCTTTTTCTTAACGATTCCGCTTCAATCAGTTGATAAGGGATCGTGTTCATCGGCCTTCCGGAAGAAAACGGTCCCAGAATTCGCTTGGCCCAGATTTTCTTTTTCAGACTGCGTAGGCTGGCTGCCTGGGCCTTGCTTCGACCTTCTGCCAGTGCTTCGGCAAAATTGGCGAATAAAACCGTAAACCACAGCCATAAGGTAACACCGAGTGTGAATCCGTTGAACTGGAACACGGTCAGCAACGTGGTGAAAAGACTGCCGACGTAAACAACCAGCATGACCGGATTCCGTAATTGGGTACGTGGGTTCAGTTTCCGGAAAGCGTCTGCCACGGCCGGCCACAGCAGAACCGGATCAAATAAAGGTAAAGTCTTGTTTGCCATGCTCATTCCTTAACGTGTCCACCACATCAGATGCTCGACAACTGGTCCCAGTGCAAGTGACGGGACGTAATTGAGCAAGCCGATCAGCATCACCGTACCGATCAGCAAGGTGACGAAAAGCGGGCCGTGCGTGGGCAGTGTCCCTTCTGTTACCGCGATCCGTTTTTTAGCCGCCATGGAACCGGCAATGGCCAGTACCGGGATGATGCCGCCGAAACGGCCCAGCCACATCACGATGGCGAGAACGTAGTTGTAAAACGGCGTGTTGGCGGAAAGTCCGGCAAACGCGCTCCCGTTGTTATTGCCAGCGGAAGTGAAGGCATACAGGATTTCCGTAAAACCATGCGGCCCGGGATTGAAAAGCCCGGCCCGGCCTGCTTCCGTCATGGTGGCCAGTGCTGTTCCCAACAGAACGACAATCGGCGTGACCAGAATGGCGATGGAAGCCATTTTCATATCGAACGCCTCGATTTTCTTGCCGAGATATTCCGGCGTTCTACCGATCATGAGTCCGGCGATGAAAACGGCCATAACGGCCAATACCAGCATGTTGTACAGTCCTGTACCGACACCGCCGAAAACCACTTCACCCAGTTGCATCAGAACAAGAGGAACGGCACCACCCAACGGAGTGAAAGAGTCGTGCATGGCGTTGACGGCTCCACAGGAAGCCGCTGTCGTGATGGCGGCAAACAGGGAACTGGCCGAGATACCGAAACGGATTTCCTTGCCTTCCATGTTGCCCCCTGCCTGCGCAAGACTGGCTGACTGATCCACGCCTAAGGCAGTCAAGTAGGGATTGCCCAGTTGTTCGAAGTGCGTAACGCCGAGAGCAAAAACGATAAACAACACGAACATGGCCGAGAAAATGGCAATGCCCTGCCGCTTGTCACCGACCATGCGGCCGAATGTAAAGCACAGGGCGGCCGGAATCAGGAAAATGCACAGCATTTCCAGGAAATTGGAAAAGGCGGTCGGATTTTCGAAAGGATGAGCCGAATTGGCATTGAAAAATCCGCCGCCATTGGTTCCCAGCAATTTAATGGCAAGCTGAGAAGCGACCGGTCCCATTGCCAGGGTCTGGGTTTGAGTGCTTTTCGTTTCCAGTTCTGGCTGTTTCGTTTTGTCCAGAACGATTTCACCCTGTGTGTCCCTGATCGGTTCCTGCCAGGTCTGGGCTTCAACGGTATGAACTTTCGTATAAGGCGACAGATTCTGGATGACTCCCTGTCCGGCTAGAAGCAAGGCGAATATGATGGATAGCGGAATCAGAATCCACAGGGTAGCCCGGGTCAAATCGACCCAGACATTTCCGATCGTTTTGGCCGAGCGTCTGAAAAAACCGCGTATCAAAGCGATAACAACGACCAGGCCGGTCGCGGCCGAAAGAAAGTTCTGGACAGTCAATGCAGTCATTTGGGTGAAATAACTCATGGTCGTTTCCCCGCTGTATCCCTGCCAGTTGGTGTTGGTTACAAAACTGATAGCCGTATTGACGGAAGAATCGGTGCTGACGTTAGCCATCGCTTCCGGATTGAACGGTAAATAAAACTGCAGACGTT
>DBGFLV010000020.1:0-3960 GCA_048528425.1 Oxalobacter sp.
GGCGATTCCGGGAATGCTCTTGCTGCCGAAAGTGGCACCGTGGCGGCAAAAGCAAGAATAAATTCGGTAACAGCGAAAAAAATCCGCCGATAAGTGTAAAATTTTTGTCTTTGAAAGAATGCAGGTTGTTGCACTGTTTAAAAACAAGAACCGCGTTGTCGGGAAATGGGGCTTTGACCGCCTGGAGAGGCGGTAACGGAACGGCCTGAAAAAGGGAGAATGTATGGCGCAAGCGTTTTTGGAAATGCCTGACAAAGAAGGCTATTTTGGCGAATACGGTGGACAGATCGTCCCGCCGGAGTTGAAAGCGGTGATGGATGAAATTGCTGAAGCGTACGAGACGGTTAGCCGGACGAAAGCGTTTCAGGATGAGCTTGCCGAGTTGTACACCGATTTCGTCGGTCGTCCCAGTCCCGTTTTTTTCGCGAAAAGGTTGACGGAGCGTCAGGGCGGTGCCCGTATCTTCTTGAAACGGGAAGATTTGAATCACACCGGTGCTCATAAAATCAATCACTGCCTGGGCCAAGCGCTTCTTGCCAAATACATGGGGAAGACGAAAGTCTTGGCGGAAACCGGTGCAGGACAGCACGGGGTGGCGATGGCAACGGCTTGTGCGTTGGTCGGCATTCCCTGTGAAGTTCACATGGGTGAGGTCGACATCAAAAAAGAGCATCCCAACGTCGTCAAAATGAAAATTCTGGGATGCAATCTGGTTCCCGTCAGTCGGGGTAACAAAACCCTGAAAGACGCTGTCGACAGCGCTTTTGACGAATATTTGCGGGATCCGAAAAACTTCTTGTATGCCATCGGTTCGGTCGTCGGGCCGCATCCTTTTCCCAAGATGGTGCGGGACTTTCAAAGTATCGTCGGGAAAGAAGCGCGCGAGCAGTTTCTTTCCCGTGAAAAGAAACTGCCCGATGTGGTAACAGCTTGTGTCGGAGGCGGTTCCAACGCCATCGGTATTTTCACGGCGTTTCTTCCGGACGAATCGGTCAGGCTGGTCGGTGTCGAGCCGGCCGGAAAGGGGCTGGATACACCGGACAATGCCGCGACGTTGAGTCTGGGCAAGAAAGGTGCGCTGCACGGCTTCAAGTGTTACACGCTTCAAGACGAAAATGGGGAGTTGCTGCCCGTTTATTCTATTGCATCGGGCCTCGATTACCCCGGTGTCGGCCCACAACATTGCTATCTGAAAGACATCGGTCGCGTTCAGTACGAAGCCGTTACAGATGAAGCCTGTTTGGACGCTTTTCTCACACTCTCCCGGGTCGAAGGCATCATTCCGGCGCTGGAAAGCGCTCACGCCGTCGCTTATGCGATGAAAGTCGCCAAGGCACTGGGGCCGGACAAAAACATTCTGGTCAATCTGTCCGGCAGGGGCGACAAGGACGCCGACTTTATCGCCCATTATCTGGGCATCGACTGACCGGGTTCAAACGTCGTAGCGGATAGAGAGAGGGGCGTGGTCGGAAAACCGTTCTTTCCGATAAATGCTGGCTGAAACGGCTTTTCCGGCGATGCCGGGCGTGGCGATCTGGTAATCAATACGCCATCCCACGTTGTTTTGCCATGCCTGTCCCCGGTTGCTCCACCAGGTATAGGAATCGCCCGTGGCATCCGGATAAAGTCGTCGGTAGACATCTACCCAACCCAGTTCGTCGAAAATGCGCGACAGCCACGCTCGTTCTTCCGGTAAAAATCCCGGATTGTTCCGATTGCTTTTCCAGTTTTTAAGATCGATTTCCTGGTGAGCGATGTTCCAGTCACCGCAAATCACGATTTCACGGCCGCTTTCCTTGAGCTCCTTCAGACAGGGGTAAAACCGCTTCATGAAACGGAACTTGGCAGCCTGCCGTTCGGGCGAGGAGGAACCGGACGGGGCATAGAGCGAAACAAGGCTGAAGTGTTCAAAGTCACATCGGATATACCGGCCTTCCCGGTCGAATTCATCACATCCAAAACCGTACTGGACACGACCGGGCAGGGCGGTGGAGTAGATGCCGACACCGGAGTAACCTTTTTTTTCGGCACCATGAAAATGGCTGTGATAGCGACCGGGCCGCAAGAGTGCCCGGGCAAGGTCGTCGGGTTGCGCTTTCATTTCCTGAATGCAGACGAAGTCGGCACCCGTTTTTTCCATCCAGTCCAGAAAGCCTTTTCGGGCCGCAGACCGGATACCGTTCAAATTGGCAGTCGTAATGGTGAACATGGTGAATCAGCCATAAAAAACGTCATCATACTTAAAATAAAGCAGCGTGTTCACTCTACCGGTGACTTGAACGGCAAGCTACAATAGCGGCATACTTTGAAAAGGGGAAATGAGTGGGTACGTTAAGAGAAGAATTCATCCGTTTTGCGGTCGATTGTGGCGTATTGCGTTTTGGCGAGTTCGTTACCAAGGCGGGACGGACGTCCCCCTATTTTTTTAATGCCGGTCTCTTCAACAACGGCACCTCTTTGGGTACGCTGGCAGATTACTATGCCGATACTCTTTTAGCTTCAGGTGTCGAATTCGACATGCTGTTCGGGCCGGCTTACAAGGGGATTCCGCTGGTTGCTGCGGTTGCGATTTCGCTGGCGAAGAAAGGACATAACGTTCCGTTTGCTTATAACCGGAAAGAAGCCAAGGATCACGGAGAAGGCGGCGTCATGGTCGGCGCTCCTCTGAAGGGGCGGGTCGTCATTATCGACGACGTCATTTCAGCCGGCACGTCAGTAGGTGAATCCGTTGGCCTTATTCAGCAGTCAGAGGCGACGCCCGGGGTCGTCTTGATTGCGCTGGATCGGATGGAGCGCTCGGGAAAAGACGGTGCGCTGTCGACGTACTCCGCTGTGCAGGAGGTGCAACGAACCTACGGGATGCCGGTGCTTTCGATCGCCAATCTGGACGACTTGCTGGGTTATCTGGAAAAGGCCGGTGTCACCGAAGACATGGTTCGTTATCGGGAAGCGGTCAAAGCCTACCGCGACCGATACGGTGTGGCCAACTGAAGTGAAACGGTCCCGGAAAAGGGTTTTTTCATCTGGCACAACGTTTCAAAGCCGCCGTTTTGAACAAACAGGGCACTGTGGATTTCTTTCGATCTGAATGTGCGTCCATTCCAGGGTCAAAGCGTCCAGCAGGAGGAGCGAACCGGCCAGTGATCGGCCGATTCCGGCGGCCAGTTTCAGGGCTTCGGCCGCCTGCATCGTGCCGATAATACCGACCAATGGAGCGAAGACACCAACCTGAGCGCATCTGACATCTTCGAAATACTGGTCTTCCGGGAAGAGGCAGGCGTAGCAGGGGGAGGTTTCTTGCCGGGGGTCGTAAACGGAAATCTGTCCGTCGAACCGGACAACGGCGCCGGACACCAGTGGCTTGCCGAGCGCCATGCAGACACGGTTGACGGAAAGTCTTGTCTTGAAATTGTCGGTACAGTCCAAAACGACGTCGGCCGTTTCGATCCAGGCGGGAAGGCTGTTTTCATCCATGCGTTCGGTGACCGTCCCGATTTCGATTGTCGGATTGATTTGCTCTAACGTCTTCTTTCCGGATTCCGCCTTGTTCATCCCGATGCGATCAGTGGTATGAAGGATTTGACGTTGCAGATTGGTCAGTTCGACACGATCGTTGTCGACCAAAGTGATTTTTCCAAAGCCGCCTGACGCCAGATAATACGAAGCCGGGGACCCCAGTCCGCCAGCTCCGATCACCAAAGCGTGCGAACCGGCAATTTTTTCCTGGCCTTCATGACCGAGTTCGCTTAACAGGATGTGACGCGAATAGCGCTGTTTTTGCTCGTCGTCCATTACCGCTTTTCTTCGTTCCGACCGTTTGACGGTTTCTTTTCAGTGGCCTTCACTTCCGTTTTTTTGACTTCCGAGTGCGTTTTAGACAGCTTAACCGGAAGCCCTTTCAGATGATTGATGGCTTGCATCAGCTGGAAGTCTTTTTTCGTCCCGTATTCGATCGGCTTG
>DBGFLV010000021.1:0-4208 GCA_048528425.1 Oxalobacter sp.
GCCGGAACACTTTGTCGAAAAACCGGTCCGACAACAGAAAAACGTTCTGTTCCGGCCGGATCCGGTTACGGGCTGAAAGCGCAGACAGGCAAACGGCTTTGACCGGCGGACGAAATACACTTTTCTTAAACAATTCTGATGAATCGAAAACTTCCGGAAAAAATTCCGATCATACTGACATTCCGAACACTGACGAAAGGACGATCATGGCTGCCGATCCACAAGTTTATCATTCACCGTACATCAATACCCTGCGCTCTACCGCCTGGTGGCTTTACCTGTTCCACGCGGTTTGCTTCATCCTGACGCTGGGCATTTTTTCGTTCATTCCGTTGATTCTGGACTATCTGGCCCGGCCGAAAGCGGTCAACACCTATGTCTATACGCACTTCACCTGGCAGATCCGTTCGTTCTGGTGGTATTTCGTCTGGGTCGCCATCGGCTGGATTTTCTATTTCACCCTCATCGGTATGGTTTTTGCCGCCCTGATCTGGGCGATTGCCTGGGTCTGGTACGCTTATCGGATCATCAAGGGCTTTTTGTATCTAAACGACAACATCCCTATGCCCTATCCGGAAAAATGAAACGACGATCGGTTAGCCATCAAGCCCGCTTTCAGGCGAGCTTGATGATTTTCGGGACTCGCCCATTTCTTGCGGCAACTGGATAAAAACGCATTGTCAGCGTTGAAAAGCGCAATCGGCTCGTTCAGAAAAGACGGCGGTTTGAGGAGCAAGACGAAATAGAAGACGAGTGAACGACTTAAACGATCCGTTCCAGGATTGCGCGACCGGTATTGCCTCACGTCGATTCCGGACAAGGCACCTGGCTCGTTTACACTGCCGGTCACAAAAGATCGGCTTTTCTATTGCGGCCACCGTAACTTATTTTCCGATCTCAAGATGCTTCGACGACGTCATTTTCAACCGCCGGGCTATGTCGTTTCGCCGGAAAACCTTGAACGTTCCCATCGACTTGGCAATCAGGGCATCACCGTTCCAGACTTCGCCTTCGCAATAATACATCGTCGTCGAACGGTGAAGCACCTTGCCCCGTCCGATGATTTGCTGAGTAAGCTTGCCACCAGGCTGGAAAAAACTCGTCTTCATCTCCACCGTGGCGGCCGACGTCAAATCAGGCACCAATGAACGGGCAGCACGGGCCATACACGCATCCAGAAGCGTCATGATAATGCCGCCATGCATGACCTGCCAACTGTTCATGTGTTCCTGCCGCAAACGGATACCGACTTCCGCCACGCCGTCTTTCATTTCAAGCAATTCCAGCCCGAGATTCTTTAGAAACGGGTTGTCACTGATCTGTGCCATCTTTGCGTCCGGCTTTAAGTTACGATGCCGTATTCTGAGACGCTTCAGCCTTCTCCTCACTTGGATCCGGAACGAAAATCTCGACTTTGGCTTCTTTCTTCAGTTCATTCAGATAAGCGGTCAAGTCCTGTTGGGCCATGATGTTGGTCATCTGGCGACTCATCATCTCGCGCAGGTTTTTGTCCCCTTTTTCCGGTGTCACCACCCGGGTGATCCGATAAATAACGTAACCATTCGGCGCCATATCGACACCGGCGTAGGCCGGCAGTGTTGAAACGTCCGCTTTCATGATCGGTGCCAGTTCACCCCGTCCAGCCATGCCGATCTTCTGTCGCGTCAAGGTGACCGGAGAGGAAAAACCCGAAGGTGCAGCACCTTCTTTGAGCCTGCCCAGCTCCGCTTCACCGGCCGCTTTCGCCAGGGCCATCGCTTTGTCTGCCGTGACTTTTTCCCGCACCACCGGTTTGACTTTTTCAAACGGCGTGAGCAGCGCCGGATAATGTTTCACCACACGGGCAGCCACCAGAACCTGTGGAGCCACCTCGATCGCTTCCGTGTTATGGTTGTTCTTGACGGCGTCATCCGCGAAAACGGCCTGCAACAGCTTTGGATTAGCCAGAAGCGGATTCTGTCTTCCCGCTGTGGCCGGATCGCGAGCCAGTCCCGGAACCGAATGCACAGTCAAGTTGAGCGCTTCGGCAGCGGGTTTCAAGCTGTCCGGTTTTTCATAGACCATATTGGAAAACGTTTCCGACATTTCGGCAAACTTTTTGTTGGCCTGCTGACGTTTCAGTTCTTGCAAGACACTGTCTTTCACCTGTGAAAGCGGTTTGGCCACAGCCGGTTTGATGTCGGTTACCGAAATGATGTGATAACCGAAATCCGTTTCGACCAGATCGCTGATTTCACCCTTTTTCATGCTGAAAACGGTGTCGTTAAACGGCTTGACCATTTTTCCACGGGTGAAAAAGCCCAGATCGCCCCCGTTTTTCGCCGATCCCGGATCCTCGGAGTGTGCCTTGGCCAGTTCAGCAAAGCGCGAAGGATCGGCCTTAAGCTGCGAGAGCAAGGCTTCCGCTTTTTTCCGGGCTTTTTCCTTTTCCGCTTCGGAAGCGTTCTTTGGAACCGTGATCAAAATGTGCTCGGCACGCCGCTCTTCAGGAATGGAAAAGCGTTCCCGATTCTGGGCATAATAACTTTGCAAATCGGCATCGCTGATCTTGACACTGTTAGCCACCGTCGGCATGTCCAGAACGACCAGTTCGATGTCGGCATGTTCCGGAACGGTAAACTCGGCTTCATGGGCCTTGTAAAAAGCCGTCAGATCATCGTCGGTGACGTTCACCTGACCACGGTAGGCGGAGGCGTCGAATACGCGACGTTCTACAGTGCGTTCCTGCTCGAACAGATTCCAAACGCGCTTGACCACCGTTTCCGGTTCCAGTGCACTGTATTCCACGGGAGCGGCGATCTGTTGCAAAGCCAAATTCTGACTGATCATGGCGAAATGCATGTCGGGATTCAGGCCGCGTGCGGCCAGAATTTCCTTGTAACGGGCCTCGTTCAACTTACCGTCAGGACCGATCAAACCGGGAATCTGGCGGATCTGCTGCAAAACGACCTGTTCCGGCACCGACAGGTTTTCCCGGGAAAGCGTCGCTAAAAGGACACGTCTTGTAATCAGGTTTTGCAACACGGACCATTTAAACTGTGGCGATTCGATCCATTTGTTGTCGAAAGGCTGTCCCTGCGCCGCGGCGCGCTGGCGGAAACGTTCGGCCTGTTCGCGCTGGGCATTGTCCCATTCCTGCTGTGTGATGGCCTTGCCGTCCACCTTGGCAACAGCGTCCCCGTCGCCGAAACGCTTGTAACCTTCGACACCGACGAAAATGAAAGAAGGGATGATGAAAACCAGAAGAATAATTTGAGTCAGACGTTTATGGTTGCGTATAAACTCAAGCATGGCGATTGTAGCCCATCAAGAAAGATTCAGAATCAATAAAAAAAGGCGAACAGATGTTCGCCTTTTCCAGTTTTTGGCGGAGTGGACGGGACTCGAACCCGCGACCCCCGGCGTGACAGGCCGATATTCTAACCAACTGAACTACCACTCCTA
Organism: Oxalobacter sp.; assembly: GCA_048528425.1. Classification (GTDB taxonomy): domain Bacteria; phylum Pseudomonadota; class Gammaproteobacteria; order Burkholderiales; family Burkholderiaceae_D; genus Oxalobacter. Next base: position 3,445 of record DBGFLV010000021.1, read on the forward strand.
AAACCTTTTCCGGTTCGACTGTTTGGTGGGTGCTGAGAGGCTCGAACTCCCGACCTATGCCTTGTAAGGGCACCGCTCTACCAACTGAGCTAAGCACCCTTTTCACTTTACTTAGCCAGTCAAACCCGACGTTTGTCATATCGTCGAAGAACGCCAGTTTAAACTATTTCTTTCGAATTTACCAGTATCAATCCAACAAATTCTCTACTTAAACCAGACGTTTTTCATCGCGTCGAAAGAAGAGCTAGTTTACCGCATCTTTCAACAATTTTCCAGCCCTGAATTTGGGAACCCGGGTGGATTTGATTTTGATTTCTTCACCGGTACGCGGATTGCGTCCGGAACGGGCAGCCCTTTCACCCACACTGAACGTGCCGAAGCCGACCAGTGTAACACTGCCGTTGTCTTTCAAAGTCGACGTTACCGCATCAATGACCGCATCCAGGGAACGAGCGGCAGCTGCCTTGGAAATGTCAGCGGTTTTGGCGATATGCTCGATAAGCTCTGTTTTATTCACGCAACAACCCCCACAATTAATAAAATGTTCATCTGGGACAAGCCCAAGTCCATGCATTAAACAAGCGCACATCCGATGTGTCAAGAAAAAAAAGACCCCTTCGCCACCGCCGGTACGAGACCGGTTGTCCTCCGGATCGGCAATAGGAAATAACACGAAACTATATTCAAGCCATTTAAGGACAAAATCAACCCAAAATGGAAAAAAACCACACCAATCCGGTTTCTTTTTGAGGATAAGCAAATTC
>DBGFLV010000022.1:0-3483 GCA_048528425.1 Oxalobacter sp.
TTTTCGATGATTTTGGCATCCGATCCCAAATCGAGGATTTCGCCTTCCCGTGACGTACCAGCGCCGTACAAAATGTCGAAATACGCTTCCTTGAAAGGAGGTGCCGTCTTGTTCTTGACGACCTTGACACGGGTTTCATTACCAATCACTTCATCTGCCGACTTGATGGAACCGGTCCGGCGAATGTCCAAACGGACGGAAGAATAAAACTTCAGGGCATTCCCGCCGGTCGTGGTTTCCGGATTGCCGAACATGACACCGATTTTCATGCGAATCTGATTGATGAAAATAACGGTCGTATTGTTTTTGTTGATGCTTCCCGTCAACTTGCGCAACGCCTGTGACATCAATCGGGCTTGAAGTCCCGGCAAGGAGTCACCCATGTCGCCTTCGATCTCCGCTCTGGGCGTCAAAGCAGCCACTGAATCAATGACGATCAGATCGACTCCACCCGACCGAACCAGCGCATCGGTAATTTCCAGCGCCTGTTCCCCGGTATCGGGCTGTGAAATGAGCAAGTCCTGCAAGTGCACACCCAGTTTTTGAGCGTAACCGACGTCCAAAGCGTGTTCCGCATCAATAAAGGCACAGATACCGCCCAGCTTTTGCATCTCGGCAATCACCTGCAATGTCAGCGTCGTCTTGCCTGAAGACTCGGGCCCGTAAATTTCGATGACCCGCCCACGTGGCAATCCCCCCACGCCCAAAGCGATATCCAAACCGAGCGAGCCGGTCGACACGACCGGGATTTCTTCTGCAACGAACCCGGGAGCCATACGCATGATGGAACCCTTTCCAAATTGTTTTTCAATTTGGGCAAGCGCGATCGCCAACGCCTTGTTCTTTTCCGGGTTGACAGCAGTTTTATTGTCGTCCATAAGATTTTCCAGTTTGATCAACTTTTAAAGATGTGAATGTTTTACTGTACGTATTAACAGTAATTATACCAAATTAACGCTCGCTTATCGACATGAGTTAAAAATTATTATGCGCCCGAATTCTTTTAGCCGACACGCTTTTTCGCTATAATAACGCCAACGCCGTCATGTATGCGGTTGTTCGAATCCAAGGAGGTTGGCAATCGTTTTTCCGATGGTGAACTGTACGTTACCCAAAAGGTCTTATGCCGCTTCCACTTCCCTCGACGCCACGTGTTTTAAAGCATACCCGAACCGTTCAAGTCCAGTTTTTTTTCCGGAATGATGAACTCTGGGACATTGACGCCCATTTTACCGACGTCAAAACGCACGAACTGCTACTGACGTCGATTGTCATCCCGGCCAAGCGTCCGCTACACGACCTCTGGTTACGGTTGACCATCAACGCACAGGGCACCATTGTCGATGCCCACGTCGTGTTCGACGAAGTCCCCTTTGAAGGCTATTGCGAAAACATCCATTCCCGATACAAGCAATTGATCGGATTAAACATCCTTCATCACTTCCGCCACGAACTGAAAGACCGATTCGCCGGTATTCACGGCTGTACCCACATGAACGAGCTGGCCGAAGCCGTTCCGTCCGTCGCCATGCAAGTTTTCGTTTTCGGCGAAGAAGAAGCCCGTGTCAAAGCCGCTTTTCAAAAAAAGGGAGACAAGCCCTTCCATCTTGACCAGTGCCATTGCATGGACACGGCAGGTCCGGCAGTAGAAAAATTCTATCCGGTCTGGTCCATCAAACCCGAACAAACCCCATAAATTGACTATCGGGCAATCTGATGGACACCTGGTTTTTCCAGCCTGTGGACAAGTATGTGAACAATTTTGTTTTTCGGAAATGATTCTCTAGAAAAACTATTGATTTCAAACAGATAGCATGTATATCCACTGCGCATTCCTATTCAACAACTCTGTGGGTTAGTAATGAAAGTTCAGCAACAGACCCCATCTATTGCCACCTTGTACACTCGGGACCCTTCTTCGCTGGTGTTGACGGTAACGGAACTGAACAATACAGTGGCCTCGATCCTGGAGTGTACGTTTCCGCTGCTTTGGATATCGGGTGAAGTTTCCAACTTCACCCGTGCCGCTTCCGGTCACTGGTACTTCACGTTGAAAGACGACACGGCCCAGGTACGCGCCATCATGTTTCGCGGACGTGCACAAACCGCTGATTTCACGCCGAAAGAAGGAGACAGGGTGGAAGTCAGGGCAACGGTGTCTCTTTACACTGCACGAGGCGATTTCCAGCTGAACGTCGAAGCCATACGGCACGCCGGGACAGGTAACCTGTACGAAGCTTTCTTGCGACTCAAGGCCAAACTTGAACAGGAAGGTCTGTTTGACATCAGAAAAAAGGTGCCGTTGCCGGGCTTTGTCCGAACGATCGGTCTCGTCACCAGTCCCAAGGCTGCCGCTTTGCGCGACGTGCTGACAACACTGGCCAGACGTGCCCCACACGTCAATTTGATTTTGTATCCTGCAGCCGTACAAGGGGAAGAGGCGGCCCCGAAAATCGCACAGGCCATCACTGCGGCCTCGACGCGTGCTGAATGTGACGTCCTGTTGATCTGCCGTGGAGGCGGCAGTATTGAAGACTTGTGGAGCTTCAATGAAGAAATCGTCGCACGCGCTATCTCGGCCTGTACCATTCCCACCATTACGGGCGTAGGGCATGAGACCGACTTCACCATCGCCGACTTCGTCGCTGACCTACGCGCACCGACCCCGACAGGCGCAGCCGAACTGGTCACCCGCTCGCGCCAGGATTGGCACGATACGCTACAAGCCGTGATGGAGAAAATGCAGTACACCATGAAACGCCTGGTGCAAAGCCACATGCAAAGTACCGATCTCCTGGCCAGACGACTGGTCAGTCCGGCTGCTTACATCGAACGTGAACGCATTAGACTACATTCCCGGGCTTTTGGCCTGACACAGGCCAGAAACAACCTGGACACCCAATTGAAACACGAACTTTCCCAATTGAACATCCGTTTGCGAACGCACTTGCCCGATACACGAGCGTGGCGTTTTGCCCTGGCGCATTGCCGAAAACAACTCAATTCCGGTATCACGCTTCAGTTGACACAAGAGCGCCAGACAACTCTGTCACTGGCTGCGCAAATAGAACTGCTTAGTCCGGAAAGAACGTTAAAACGGGGTTACGCCATCCTAGCGGACGCCCGTGGCCATATTATTCGGTCGCCGGCCCAGTTATCCGTGCGCAAACCGGTGTCGGTTCAACTGGCCGAAGGTCATGCCCGGATCAACATTGAATCTGTCCAGCCCGAACTGGAATAAACACCTCTCTAGACTTCTTCAATCTCGTAGAGTTTGCGATATTGCCTCATGGCGTACCGGTCTGTCATCCCCGCAATGTAGTCGGCAATTTTGCGCGCCTTCAGGCATTCGTCATGGTCCGGTGCGCGGTGTTCCGGCGGTAATAACTGCGGTTCTTCCATAAAAATGGAAAACAGGCGAGAAATGACACGGCGCGCCTTGCTGGTCATCCTGTTGACCTGATAATGACGATAGAGATTTTC
>DBGFLV010000023.1:0-7599 GCA_048528425.1 Oxalobacter sp.
CTGATAAATCATTAGGAGGGAGCATAATGAGCTATAAAAAAGCGAACGATATTTTGCCGCGCACTCTGTTACGTGCGGTTCAGCAGTACATAGACGGAGAATACCTTTATATTCCTCGCAAGGCGGAAAACCGGCAAGCGTGGGGTACCAACACCCGAACGAGAGAAACCGTCCGGGTCCGAAACCGGGAAATTTTGTCCAGCCGTTTGGCAGGTGCCTCTGTTGCCGAATTGGCCAGGCGCTTTTTCTTGTCGGAAAAAGCGATATACAAAATCATTCAGGCCGGTAAAAAAGGTTGACGTCCAGGCGCCCCGACGGTGTTCGGGGCGCTTTTTCTTTTCTGAAACAAGAAGTAGCGTGTGTTCCACGAGGCTGTGAAGTAAAGTGTCGTCTGCAATGATCCATCCTATGGATAGAAAGGAACGACACATGGGTATTTTGACCGATTATGGGGCTGACGAGCGTTTTCTTGCCGACGCGGCAAGATTTCCGGAATGGTCTTTAGCGAGAATCACTTCGCAACACAAAGGAGGGTATCGGGTCATGACCCACCGGGGCGAAGTGTTGGCGGAGATTGCCGGGAAATTGCGTCATGGCGCGATGGCCCTGTCCGATTATCCTGCAGTAGGCGACTTCGTCATGCTAAGCTTGCCGGACGACAATCCCGGTCATGCGATCATTCATCAGGTGTTGGAACGCAAGAGTGCCTTTACCCGACGGGCAGCCGGTTCCGATGACGCAACGCAAATCGTTGCAGCGAACGTCGATATCGTTTTCATTTGTATGTCGTTGAATAACAACTACAACCCCAACCGTTTGGAACGTTATCTTTCCGTGGCCTGGAACAGCGGCGCTTTGCCGGTCATCGTCCTGACCAAGTCGGATTTGTGTGCCGACCTGTCTTGTGTGCTGGACGAGATGGTGACTGTCGCCGCCGGTGTGGAGGTCGTTGTCACTTCCATTAACGACCCGGCCTCGTATGACGGCTTGTTTTCCTATCTTAAACCGGGGGTTACAGCCTCTTTCATCGGTTCGTCCGGCGTGGGCAAATCCACGCTCGTCAATTTCCTGGCCGGAAAAGAAATAGTGCGGACTTCGCACATCGGGCAGAACGATAAGGGCCGGCATACCACGACTCACCGTGAACTCCTGCTTTTGCCTCGGGGAGGGATGGTCATCGATACACCCGGCATGCGTGAGCTGGGGGTGGAATCGGTCAATTTGGTCCGATCGTTCGAGGATGTGGCGGCGCTGACGTCGCAGTGTCGGTTCGACAACTGTACGCACGGCACCGAGCCGGGTTGTGCCGTAACGCAGGCACTGGAGAGGGGAGAACTGGACGCAAGGCGCTGGGCGAACTATCAGAAACTCAAAAGAGAAGCCCGCTATCACGGCCTGTCCTCCCGACAATTGGAAACCGAAAAACTGAACACTATGTTTGAACAGGTCGGCGGGATGAGAAAGGCAAGAGCTTTTCTCAGAAAGAGCGACAAGCGGCGGTAAAACGGAGTCGTTCATCGTTTTCGGGGGGAACCATTCGGGCGTCTTTGCGTGGCAAAGACGCTTTTTCTTTTCTGAAGCCGGAAACCGGCTGCGTGTATCCAGGGTATCCGGCAGCCCGTTGCCGGGCAATCTGTTCTCTTTGGAAGAACGGGGGTGAATGCGCCTTGTCCGGCCCATTGCGTCATGGCGTTTCTTCCAGACTTCACCGGGAACGGAACGTTGTCCACTCTGCGGAAGAAACGGCTTCATTTGACCTGCTTGCCAACGATCACCGTTTATTTTCGTCGTACCGGACATTTTCGGCTGGGAAAGTGCACATTCTGCAAAAAGGTCTGTCCGTCAGGAAAATCGGTGGGGACGACTACGAGAGCGGCCCTGTCCGGAATAAACGTTGCCGGTCACGACCTGTCAGTGAAAACCGGGCCGTGCCGGAAACGAAATCAATCCGGGGGATGGCGTTTTTCCGGTTCGGTGACGTCGGGGCCGGCGACTCCGTTTCGACGGGCAATTCTCCGGACGGTATCGGTTTGTACGGAAAAGTAGGTATATCGGCTGCGGGGGTCGCGAGCGGGTGCAGGAGGGGTTTTGCCGTGACGGCAATGCGGGCAATGACAGGGCATGTCGCCGGTCGAGTCGGCTTCGTCCTTGACGGCTGCCGTTCCATGCGATCCGAATGGAATGATGTTGATGAAGAACGACACGAAAACGCCGATCAGGGTATCGATCATGCGGTTCACGGCGAAACCTGAAATGCTGGAATCGGTCCCGTGTGTGATGGTCACACTCAAAAAGGCGATGCACGTGATGTTGGTCAGGGCGTTCTTACGCATGAAGTCTGCCAGGTATTTGAACGGCGCAATGGGAAGCGGCATCTTTTTATGATCCGGTGCCGTACGAAAGTGAAAAAGCGGTTTCTTCTTGACGATTTCAGCCAGGTACATCAGCGGAATGATGCACAGCGAAATCAGCAGATTGGCCCAGACGGGGTGGGCTTCCAGGTCGATGCCGCGGATCAGGAACAAGACAGCCATCCCGGTAAACCCGCCGATCAGCGTACCGATTGTACGGTTCAACCCGATACGAAACGTGCTTTTGATTTCCGGCTGAATGCAAATGACCGCCGCGATCGCCGAATAGAACGGCGCGCCGGTGCCGATGTCGAAAAACAGATAAATCAGGCAGCAGATGAAAACCGACACCGCTGCCTTGACGATTACGATTCCCATATTCCCCGGTCTCTGGTGCAGTGATTCCTATCTTAGCCAAAAGTTTTGGGAACGTTCTTGACCTGTGTTTTTGTTTGGCAAATTTTCCGGGCGGGCTAGGTGGAAAAAGGAGGTGAAGGCGCGGCCGGGGCTGTTCCGGCGAGGTGAAAACCGATTTGCTTTTTTTATTCCGCATCTGCGTCATCGGTGCGCGACAGGCTCTTGTCGTGATGGCCAAGCGGAATAATGTTGATGAAGAACGAGACGAAGACGCCGATCAGGGTATCGAGAATACGGTTCACGGCGAAACCTGAAATGCTGGAATCGGTGCCGTGGGTGATGGTCACGCTTAGAAAAGCCACGCACGTGATGTTGGTCAGGGCGCTTTTGCGCATGAAGTCTGCCAGAAAGACGAGCGGTGCGATGGAGAGGTGCTTTTTCAGCTCTCCTTTTTTCAGGAGGACTGAAAAAGGCTTTTTCTTGACGGCTTCCGCGATGTACATCAGCGGCAGAATACAGAGTGAGATCAGCAGGTATTGCAGAGTGGCAAAACGGAAAATGCTGAATTCGCGAATGATGAAGAGCACGGCCATGCCGGTGAAGCCACCGATCAGCGTGCCGACGGTACGGTTCAGTCCGATCCGGAACGTGCTTTTGATTTCCGGTTGCAGGCAGATGATGGCTGCGATACCCGAGTAAAACGGTACGCCGGTACCGATGTCGAAAAATTCGTAAATCAGGCAGCAGATGAAAACGGACAGGGCCGCCTTGACAATCAGTTTTCCCACAGGATGAACCTTCCCTCCCGATGACTTCGAGTCAATCCGGTGTGGGAGTTTAGCAGGGAATGGGGGGAGGAGCCAAAAGTAATCAGGTTCAGCCACACGCTTATGGACAAGTTCGTATATAATTACAAAACTAAAATGTAACGGGGACATGTTTCGGGGTGAATCGCTTCAACAAGTGGTAGACAATCTATTGAAGCCCTTCTTCTTTGCATAGCTATCAGTTTTGTGAAAGCTGATTTTTCTAAAGGAAGAGAAAGTCTAGTGAAAGAAAATTTCCCAAAATGGATGAAACGGTTTTTTAAAAAGACATGGATAATTCCGATAAACGTTATTTATTTTATTGTGAAATGTATAATTGTAATAAGTGATATTTATAACTTATTCAAAATGTTTTTTTGAACCGACACTCTTTCATTGAAATAACAAAAACCTTTTTACAAGAGGATTTTGTTAAAGGTGCGTTCACACTGCTGTGAACGCACGGCCGCCTACACGGCGGATGAAGTTTGAAACAAAAATCTAACGTTTCTAAGCCGCTAACCCAGCGGATTACCTACATTAGTTTATAAATTTTATCACATTATTCTTTTTAACCACCTACACGGTGGATCACGAGGCACATCATGTCGTTCCAGACAATAAATGCTTCTAAACCACCTACACGGTGGATCACCACTTGCGTGTCCGTTACGCCCATATACCACTCTTCTAAACCACCTACACGGTGGATCACCGCAGCCCTCGTTTACGTCGATCGAACAACGTCTTCTAAACCACCTACACGGTGGATCACCCATACTTTGCGATGTATTTTGCCACCTCACTCTTCTAAACCACCTACACGGTGGATCACTAGAGAAATCGTCGAAAAAGTCTCTTTAATTTATATACTTACCTCCTTTTTCATCCTCTGGGCTTCGTTTTGAGCTGCGTTTTCAACTGTTTGATTCATAAGGCTTTTTTTACAAGTGTCTGAAATGAAGGTAAAGAGAAAGTCCAGCACTTCGTTTTGCTGACAGGTTTCGATCAAGGTGTTTCTGAAGTCCTTCCGGTTGTCTCCCCGTTTGGCACACGAGAAGGCCAACGGCATGACGTAGGCATCCTTGATCAGATCAGCGACGTCGAAGACCAGCGCTCCCCGACGGGTTTTGCCGTGCAGGACAGGCAGGGAAAAGCTGATGCCCATCCCGCACAGGGCAACGGAGGCGTAACCGTAGGCGATGTAATTGCCGTGATCCAGATAACCGTTGACGATGTCGGCGAGGGTATCGTTTTTTCCCTGCCCTTCTTCTCTGGAAAAAGGGACTTTGAAACCTTGCGCCAGCAGTCCGTACAAGGCTTTGGCCCATCGTGCTTCGATCAGCAACAAAGCTTGTGTCGTTTTTGCATTGTCGACGTCTTTTAAAAACGTTTCGACGAACGTGTCGGAAAGCCGGATGCCGCGCTTGACCAGTTCCGTTTTTTCTTTCCAACTGTCAGCCGTCAGTTTTGCCCGGGTAGTGAGCAGTTCACGGGCCAGTCCGGTTCTTTTTTCTTCGTTGAACCAGCATTTGACCCAGGTTTGCATGTATTCGGTAGGGCGGTATTCGCTTTGTGGAGCCAGCATCGTCAGATCGAGGGCACCGAAAAGCGGGGAACCACCTGAACCGCAAAAACCGACCATGACGTTGGACTCGGCCAGTTTCCGCATGGCGGCATCCGTAATCGACGTGCCCTTGCCCAGCAACAAAAAAGCCGTGTTCTTTTCCGGAATGTTGAAGTATTTTTCAACGTTTTCGCCGTTTTGCGTCAGGTAGACGATGCGGTTGTCCATCTGGATGACTTTGGCGTGTTCCAGATAGAAGACGTTGGCCCTTTTCGAGAGCATGACGGCTCGCGGATTGACCGGTGACTTGCGGGAGACCGGGACATTCACGGGATATCCGGCAGGCAAAACGGCCGACTGGAAACGGAAAAGCCGTAGCTGTTGGGACGACACGCTTCTGTCGGGGCTTCACCTTCCAATTGTTGGATGAAAAAAGAAAACGACTGGCCGGTACTCCGGCTGCGCTGGATGAGGTATTCCATCCGGTCGTCAAGCGTTTTTTTTAGTCGGCGCTGCCGCAATTGACCGTGTTCCTCACCGGTTTTCCGGTCGGATTTGTCGGAAGGGATGCGGTAACGACAATAGGCGTACCATTTTCCCGAATGGTTTGGGGGTACTGCTGCCGGATAGTTCAGCCGGGCGTAATCGCGTATCCAGGGGTGGGGTTGCAGATACGCTGCCAACTGATCCAGCTCATCCCGCGTACTGGCGAAGACGCGGATCTTTTGCCGGTCTTTCGGCAAGGCAATCGCATACGTGCCTGGAGAGCGGCTGAAAAAGGGATGCAGGATGGAAAGCAATCGGTTTCTCATCGCCGCCGACCCCATGCCGGTCTGATCGACGCTTCCTGTCGCTTCAATGTCAAAATACCAGTTCGGTTTCATATCAGTCACTTCCGGAAAAGACGCCGCCACGTACGAGACAGGCCAGCAGAAACATGCCGTTGGGGGTGTCGGGATCCACTTCCGCTATTTTTTCCATCAGCCGGAAACCGGAGGCTTGCCGGGAGTTGCGGAAAAATTGTTGTGCGTCCAGATTGGCACCGTTAGGTTCGATCGCGATGGGCAAGCCGTAGCTCTCGTAGCCAGGGTACCAGGTGTCGATGGTACGCAGGGCGTTACCGATTTTCTGGTCACGCAGGGCCGCCTGTCCAAGCTGTTCGATAACGTGCGCTTCGCGTGCGACAGGCATGTCGCCGACGTAATAGAGCGACCGCGCGAAACCTTTGGGTTTGTTTTCCAGATAATTTTGGGAAGGGAAGACTTCGAGCGGGCCGTCCATGCCGAAATTGACCCGTGCGACAACCCGCAGGACTACTTGCCGGTTTCCTTTCAGGCCATCGACGATGACCTCGGCCAGTTTCTTTTCCGCGTCACCGTAGTCATCGAAGTGGTTCAGCGGTACGTCCAACGCCTTGAATGAAACCGAAAAACGGGATTCCTCGGGAGTTTGCAGGTCTTCTACCTCGACGTCGACCGATTCGGCAATTGTCCGGTTACGCCAGAGGAAACGGCCGTTGGCGATGTTTCTGGCGTAACGACGGGCCACTTCGACGATACCTTGTCCGTTTTTGGCCTTGTCGATGAATTCGAACAACACTTCCTTGAATTGCTGGATCATTTCCAGCGAATCTTCCTTGCCGGGAGCGCAGGCAAACAACCCTTTGGACAGGTCGAGAAAACGCAAGTCGAACTGAACGAGCAGGGCTCTGGCACCGGTGTCGAGTTTGGCCGAATCGGTGCGCTGGACGTTGGCCACTTCTTCTCGTTTGGCGCTCCCGGCAGTGGCGTCGTTCGCTTTGGCGGACTGGGCCTTGTTGATGTTTTGCGTGCCCCGGATGCCGTGGCGGATGACGGGGAGAATCGATCGCTCTTTTTTATCGTATTCATTGTAAAACAGGGCGTCAGTGGGAAACATGCAACGCTGGAAAGACAGGACGCCGGGCAGTTTTTTAAAAGTTGTAGCCATTTCGAGGTTCCTTGTGAAAAAGTTCAGTTGTTTTCCTGATAAAGACGGTATACATCGTTTTGCAGCCACTCCGATTTCCAGAGAATGCTTTCCGGTTTCCGACGCATGTTTTCCGATTCCCGGGACGGATCTTCTCTTTCTTTGAGAAACTGACGGCTGGATTGATACTGCACCAGGCCGATCAGCGGTTCGGCGAAAGCATGACGGTATCCTTCGCGCGCGCCTTGCCGGTCGGCGAAGGGGGTCAACATGGCGTAGCCGAGGCAGGCCGCCGAGAGCCAGGATGGGGTGGGAGGACATTTCGGATTGGCGCCCAACTGCGCGACCAGCGTTTCCGCCTGGTTTTTCCCGTTCCTCTTTTGCATGAGGTCGGAACGGTCCAGCACGTAAAAACCGTCAGGCGCCTTGTCCAGGACGTCTTCCAGCTCGTCGAAACGAACTGGAGTGTCGTGGGAAATGATCTGGCCGCCCGAAAACCGGGCTCCGTACAGAAACCGGCTGACGCTGTCGACCGACGTCAGTCTCTCGATTTCGATAATCAGGCTGAGTC
>DBGFLV010000024.1:0-1764 GCA_048528425.1 Oxalobacter sp.
GGGCACCACCAAATTCATTGATTTGGTCAAGATTGCCGCCCATCGGAATGTTGGTCACTCTTTCCAGAATGGCTTCCACCACAACCGGAACCTGGAACTCTTTCATCCACTCGCGTGCCTTTTTGAACGCCGGAATCAATTCATCCGGTTTGTGTACCCGAATGGCCTTGCAGCCAAGGCCTTCTGCGACCTTGACAAAGTCGATACCATAACCGTCGACTTCCGGCGAATTGATGTTTTCGAAAGACAGCTGTACGCAATAATCCAGGTTGTTGAATCCCAACTGTCCCTGACGAATCAGGCCCAGATAGGAATTGTTGACGACGACATGGATGTAGGGCAACTTGAAGTGCGCGCCTACGGCCAGTTCTTCAATCATGAACTGGAAATCGAAGTCACCTGATAAAGCGACGATGTCCGCATCCGGCAACGCAGCCCGGACACCCAGTGCAGCCGGTATCGTCCAGCCCAAGGGACCTGCCTGGCCGCAATTGATCCAGCCGCGAGGTTGCTGAACCTTCAGATGTTGCGCGGCACCGATTTGGGACAAGCCGATGGCGGTAACGTAATGAACATCTTTTCCGAAAAAATTGTTCATTTCCTGATAAACGCGCTGCGGCTTCATCGGAACGTCGTCATAGTCTGTACGACGCAACAGGGTACGTTTCCGTTTCAAGCATTCGGCCGCCCAGGCGGAACGATCTTTCAGTTTGCCGGCGGCTTTCCATTCCTTGGCCACTTCGACAAGCTGTTCCAGCGCGGCCTTGGCATCCGAGACGATACCGTAATCCGGGCAGAACACTTTACCCAGCTGGGTAGGCTCGATGTCGATGTGAACGAATTTACGGCCCCGGGTGTAGGTTTCCAGACCACCGGTATGCCGGTTTGCCCAACGGTTGCCGATGCCCATGATGAAATCGGAAGCCAGGAAAGAAGCGTTGCCGTAACGATGATGCGTTTGGATACCGACCATACCGGCCATCAGGTCGTGATCGTCCGGAATGGCGCCCCAACCCATCAAGGTAGGAATGACCGGAACGCCAAGGATTTCGGCCAGCTCGACCAGCAAGGGAGAAGCGTCGGCTAAAATGACGCCGCCTCCTGCAATAATCAGGGGTCTTTCGGCGTCGTTCAACATACCCAGCGCTTTTTCGATCTGTTCGCGCGTGGCTTTCGGCCTGGTAACTTCCAACGGGGTGTAAGTATCCGGATCGAATTCGATTTCACCCATCTGGACATCCAGCGGAAGATCGATCAGACAAGGGCCTTGTCGGCCGGTACGCATGAGATAAAACGCTTTTTGCAACGTCCAGGGTACGAGAGCGGGCTCCCGTACCGTAACCGCCATCTTGGCAACCGGAGCAGCAATTTTTTCAATGTCGACAGCCTGAAAATCTTCTTTAAAGAGTTTGGCACGCGGAGCCTGGCCGGTAATGGCCAAAATGGGCGTGGAATCGGCAATAGCCGAATAAAGTCCCGTCACCATGTCAGTTGCCGCAGGCCCGGACGTACAGATACCGACCCCGATATTGCCCTGTTTGGCGCGTGTGTAGCCTTCAGCCATGTGAGCGATGCCTTCGCCATGACGGGCCAGAATGTGTTTCATGGTGCCGTGCTTTTTCAACGCCGCATAAACCGGATTGATCCCGGCGCCAGGAATACCGAACAACTGGGTAACCCCCTCTTTTTCCAATACATAGACAGCCGCTTCGGCTGCGGTCATTTTTGCCATGAAGCACCTCCAGGTTGAAACAATTCAAATTT
>DBGFLV010000025.1:0-7940 GCA_048528425.1 Oxalobacter sp.
TCTGGCCTGTTTAAATCGGGGCGTGGAAAAAACGGCATGCTCAAATTAGGTGAAATGATTGGATTTAACGGCTGGCCATGTCGGAACGAGTGTCGGTTTCATCTTTTTTCTCCCGGTTGCCGGAACGGAAAGTGGCTTCATCCTTTGCGTATTCGGCAATAGCTTCTCTCAACAAATCAAGACCTTCGCCCGTTTTGGCACTGACAAACACACGATGGATTCTACCATACTCGTCCCGTTCAATACCGGGTTTCAGCCCGGCCTCATCAATCTTGTTCCAGACCAAAAGCTGCGGCACGCGCTCGGCACCGATTTCCTCAAGGACCAGATTAACTTGTTCAATTTGTTCGTTTCGCATGGGATTGGCGGCGTCGACCACATGGAGTAGTACGTCGGCGTGTACCGTTTCTTCCAGAGTAGCCTGAAAAGCCGCCACCAGCTGATGCGGTAATTCACGGACGAAACCGACGGTATCGGAAACGACCACGTTGCCAATACCATCCAGATAAACCCGCCGTGACGTCGTGTCCAACGTGGCAAAGAGCTGATCGGCAACATACGTGCCTGCCTTGGTCAACGCATTGAAAAGTGTAGACTTGCCTGCATTGGTATAACCGACCAGAGACAGGGAGAAAACATGATGGCGGCTTCGGGAGCGCCGTTGTGTTTCGCGTTGACGCTGCAATTTGGCCAATTTGGACTTCAACAGGCGGACACGTTCACCAATTAAGCGCCGGTCTGTTTCCAGCTGGGTTTCACCCGGCCCTCGCAAGCCGATCCCCCCTTTTTGTCTTTCCAGATGGGTCCAACCTCTGACCAGACGGGTCATCAGATGCTGTAACTGCGCTAATTCAACCTGGACTTTTCCTTCATGACTTTTCGCTCTTTGCGCAAAGATATCGAGTATCAGGCTGGTTCGGTCAACCACGTTGACACCAAGGCGTTTTTCCAGATTGCGCTGCTGCGCAGGAGAAAGCGCATGATTGAAAATAACCAGTTCGGCACTGTACAGATGAACGGCCTGGACTATCTCGTCCACTTTACCGCTCCCGACGTAAAAGGCCGCATCCGGCCCGGAACGTTTGCCGGTGACGGTAAAAACAGGTTCTGCGCCAGCCGATCGGGCCAGTAGCACCAATTCTTCAAGACTGGCAGAAAAATCTCCTTTGCCGAAATCAACTCCGACAAGAATGGCTTTGGTCATTTCAACAACCGGTTCCGGAAAACATCAGTTGTTTTCCCCTTCCATCGTCATATTGAAGGCGCGGGAAGGTACGACAGTCGAAATGGCGTGTTTGTAAACCATTTGCGTGACGCTGTTACGCAACAGCACGACGTATTGATCAAACGATTCGACTTGTCCCTGGAGTTTTATGCCATTGATCAAGTAGATGGATACCGGGATACGTTCCTTTCGTAACGAGTTCAAAAACGGATCCTGTAGCGTTTGCCCTTTGTTCGCACTCATATTTGGCTCCACTAAATAGTTGTAATTGTGAATACTGGAGACGTAGATCAGTCTACTATGCGGTTTAGAATTCAAAAAAACAGGTCAACTATACCTTATTTACGCCTGCAGGATATGACCTGTTTCAGTTGATCAGTTGTTTATTTTGCAAAAGGATTTTTGCCCGACCTGAATTCGATGCGGAGTGGCGTACCCGTCAAAGAGAAGGCATTTCGGAAATGCTTTTCCAGATAACGCTTGTAATCGTCGCTAATATTTTCCAGACTGTTGCCATGGATGACGATGATCGGCGGATTCTGTCCTCCCTGATGGGCATAGCGCAATTTCGGCCGGATGGAACCTTGTGCACGTGGGGGTTGCTGATGCTCGATCGCTTCCTGGAGAACCCGTGTCAGACGCGGCGTGGACAGTTTGGCCATAGCAGCGTCATAAGCTGCGTTGACCGACCGCATCAGGGCATGGATTCCGGTCGACCGCAAAGCCGACACATAGTGGAACTGAGCAAAAGAAAGAAAATGCAGTTTCCGCTCGACTTCCGACTTGATTTCCTGGCGTTTGTCAGCAGGCAAACCGTCCCACTTGTTGATACCGACCACCAATGCCCTTCCACTCTCCAAAACGAAACCGGCAATGTGGGCATCCTGTTCGGAAATATCCTGGCGAGCGTCCAGCAGTAGCAGAACGACGTTGGCTTCCGAGATGGCCTGCAACGTTTTGATGACGGAAAACTTTTCTACCGCCTGAAAAACCTTTCCCCGTTTGCGCAAGCCTGCCGTATCGACCAGTGTATAACGTCGCCCTTCCCGTTCAAAAGGAATTTCGATGGCATCCCGCGTTGTTCCCGGCAAATCGAAAGCGATGACTCTCTCTTCACCCAAGAGCGCATTGATCATTGTAGACTTGCCCACGTTGGGACGGCCGACAATCGCCAGCTTGATACTTTTATCACCGGTGACGACTTCGTCTTCCGTTTCCGCCGGACTCAAAGGCACTTTGTTCAACGCTTCGTCCAGCAAAGTGTAGACGCCGTCGCCGTGCGCGGATGAAATGACTAGTGGATCACCTAACCCCAGTTCGTAAAAATCCGCCACGACAGCCGTATACTTCATGCCTTCTGCCTTGTTGACGGCAAGAACAACAGGTCGTCCGCATTTCCGGAGGTAATCGTTGATCGTCTTGTCGTGAGGCGTAATGCCTTGTCGTCCATCAACGATAAAGACGATCACATCCGCCTCGGCAATCGCCTGTTTCGTCTGCCGCGCCATTTCCCGAAGAACGCCCTCCTTGACGACCGGTTCGAAACCACCGGTGTCCACCACGAGAAAAGGACGGTCTCCCATTCTTCCTTCGCCATAGTGTCGATCCCGCGTCAATCCCGGATAATCGGCCACCAGTGCGGCTTTCGAACGGGTCAACCGGTTAAAGAGAGTGGACTTGCCCACGTTGGGCCGGCCGACCAGTGCAATGACAGGTTTCATGAATCAGTCCAGTGTAAAGGCTTGCAGTGAACCGGAACGCGTCTGGACGATCAGCCGGTCTGCGGCAACGATCGGTGTGGCGGAAATGGGCGACCCATCCGTTTCAGACCGGGCCACAAAGGAACCGTCATCATGCGAGAGAAAATGCACAAAGCCCTGTTCGTCTCCCAACGCAACCGATGACCGGTAAGGAACCGGTGTCGTCAGATTGCGATAGGTCATTTTGTCGTTTCGCCAGACACTCTGACCCCGCACGTTGGAAAAGGCGTAAACCTTGTCTTCGGCGTCAACCGCGTAAACGAAATTTTCGTCAATGCTGACGCCGACCTTGCTGGAAAAATCCTTAAACCAGTAAGTTGAACCGGACACGACGTCAAAACAGCCGATCCGGCCCTGATAAGCGGTGACACACACACCCTGTCCGTAAATGGCAGGGGTTCCGGACATGTCGGCAATGCGTTCTAACTCGGTCGCCCCGCGTGCTTCACCGACCGGTACCTCCCAGCGGATCGCTCCGTTATTTAACATCATCGAAATCATCCGTCCTCCCGGCAGCGCGACGATGGCCGTCGGACCGACAGTGGCAATGCCCGGGGAGGAACGCAACATCAAGGCCGGTGCCCGGTAAGGAACCATCCAACGGCGTTCACCCGTGTCCACGTCGTAAGCCGCTATTTGATTATCCATGCTCCGAATGATCACTAGTCCCTGCGCGATGGCAGGAACTGTCAGTATTTCGGTGGAAACGGGCGCTTTCCATTTCTGCTGGCCTTCGGAATCCAAGGCGATAAGATTCCCTTTTTCTCCTGCGACGACAACAGTGTGACCGTCACTGGCGACACCTGCGGTCAGATCCATCCCGACATTTTTTCGCCAGACTTCTCCACCCGTTTCAGGATCAATCCTGACGACCGTGCCGTCTGCCGCGGCGGCATAAACGGCATCATACGTGTAAACCGGTGAAAAAACGTAGTTGCCGGAAGCGCCGAGATTGACCGACCAGACACGATGAGGTGTTTTCGACGGTGTGAACTGCACCAGCGCGGAAGGGGGGTGCCTTGGCGCCGGTTTCGAAAACCAGTTGAACACACTGCAACCCGACAAGGACAAAAACAGCAGGGCCCCGGCAAAAACAACGACAGATCGTAAGGGTTTGTTCACGATTTTATCCTTTGGTGGCGGTGGAAACACCGATTTCTTCCAGTTTCAACTGAATTAACTGTCGCCCCGGATCGTCGGGGGCAGCCTTGTCCAGTGCAGCCTGGTAAGCGCTTTTCGCTTCATCCAATTTGTTCTGTGCCACGAAGAAATCGCCTCTCCGGTCTTCGGCCAGGCTTTCAAACGATTCGGGAAACGCGCCGTCCAGCAGTTTCATGCCTTCGTCATATGCTTTTTCATCCAGGTAAATACCGGCGAGACGAATACGTGCGATCGCTTTGTAACCTTCCTGTTTGCTGTTGTCGACAATCCATTTCAGCTGTGCCTTGGCGGTCTCGGTGTCTTTCGCTTCATAAGCGACCTTGGCCGCAACGAGACTGACCATCGGCGCATAGGCGGTACCACCGAACTTTTCCTGGGTGTCTTTGGCCACGCGCTGCACCCTTTCAGTATCGTCGGCCAAGACGGCATTTTGCATTTCATAATACAGTTGGGAAGCCTGCGCCGCCTGTTTACGTTGGTAATAACCCCAGAACGCATAGGCAGCGTAGCAACCTAGGGCGACAATGACGACCCAGGTAATCCAGTTTCCGTGTTTTTTCCACCAGCTCTTGATGGACTCCAGTTGTTCCTGCTCTTCTAAATCGTATGCCATATCTGTCTGTCAATGAATACAAGAATTGTGTGAAGCCGGATTCTCTCCACACCCGCATTCGCCGACGATCTGATCGATCAGATAATCAGCGACTTTCTCAAACGGGACACTGGTCTGGTTATTCCCGGTATTTTCTGAACGCAGTGCTTTTACACTGGCGCAACCGCTTCCGATTTCGTCTTCACCGATCAGAACGGCAAAAGCTGCGCCACTTTCATCGGCCCGTTTCATCTGAGCTTTGAAACTGCCTCCCGAATTGACCGGACGACAGTACAGTATCACGTCCAGACCGGTATTTCGCAGGGATTCTGCCAGTACAGTCGCTTCCAGCAGCGCGTCTTCTCCCTGATGAACGATGAAGACATCCGCTTTTTTCGAGGTGTCTGTATCGCCTTTCGCCTTCAACAGCTCGATCAAGCGCTCGACCCCCATGGCAAAACCGCACGCAGGAGTAAAGGAGCCGCCGAACATTTCAAAAAGCGGGTCGTACCGTCCTCCCCCACAAACGGTTCCCTGGGCACCCAGTTCTTCACTGATCCATTCGAAAACGGTTCGGTTGTAGTAGTCCATGCCCCGCACCAGTCGCGGATTGATCGTAAAGGGAACATTGTTGCGATTCAGCACTTTCTGAACGCCTTCAAAGTGCCGCAG
Organism: Oxalobacter sp.; assembly: GCA_048528425.1. GTDB lineage: Bacteria > Pseudomonadota > Gammaproteobacteria > Burkholderiales > Burkholderiaceae_D > Oxalobacter. The sequence continues at coordinate 5,411 of DBGFLV010000025.1, forward strand.
CGACTCGGTATCCAAATAATCGAGCAGCTTGGGCGCGGCGTTGACCAGATCCTGCATGGCCGGGTTTTTCGTGTCTAAAATCCGCAAGGGATTGGTGTACAGACGACGCTGTGCGTCCTGATCCAGCCCTTCTCTGTTCTGTTCGAAATAAGCGATCAGATCGGCTCGGTGGCGATTACGCTCTTCAACGTTGCCGATCGAATTGAGTTCCAGGCGGATGTTGTCCAGACCCAGATCGTCCCATAAACGCTGGCAAAGCAGAATCAGTTCCGCATCAATGTCCGGGCCCGGAAAACCGACCGCTTCCGCACCGATCTGATGAAACTGGCGATATCGGCCCCGTTGTGGCCGTTCATGACGAAACATGGGGCCGGTATACCAGAGCCGTTTAGGGCCGTTGTAAGTCAGATTGTGTTCCAAAACCGCCCGCACCACGCCGGCAGTGCATTCTGGTCTCAAAGTCAGCTGATCACCGTTTAACGAGTCTTCGAAAGAATACATTTCCTTTTCGACGATATCGGTAACGGCGCCCAGACCACGTGCAAACAGCGACGTTTCTTCGACGATTGGCGTTCTGATCCGTTGGTAACCGTAACTTTTCAGCACCGACTCAACGGTGTTTTCCAGCAATTCCCAGACAGGCGATTCATCGGGCAGGATGTCGTTCATTCCCTTGATACCCAGAATCTTTTTCACTTTTTTCGTTTTGTTGTTTTCGGCCATGCTTTCTGCTTGTTTTCTGTTTTCAATCCGTTACCGCTTTTTGTCCGTAATGGGACTCGACATAGCGGGAAATGATATCCTGAAATTGTCTGTCGATGTGTTCCCCACGCAAAGTCGCTTTTTTCTCACCGTTTTCATAAACAGGAACAGCTGGCGACTCTCCGTTGCCGGGCAAACTGATCCCGATATCGGCATGCCGGGACTCGCCGGGGCCGTTTACGATACACCCCATGACTGCCACGGTCATGGTTTCCACTCCCGGAAAACGCTGTTTCCACTGAGGCATCTGTTCTCTTAAAAAGTGCTGCGTACTGTCGGCCAGCTGCTGGAAAAGACCGGACGACGTTCTGCCACAACCCGGACAGGACGTCACCATCGGGACAAAATGACGCATTCCCAGTGTCTGCAACAGCTCCTGGGCCACCACCACCTCTTTCGTTCTGGCTTCACCGGGCTCGGGTGTCAAGGAAATGCGGATTGTATCGCCAATCCCTTCCTGTAACAACACGGACAGCGCGGCAACGGAAGCGACAATTCCCTTGCTTCCCACTCCAGCTTCGGTCAGTCCCAAATGCAGGGCGTATCGGCATCGGCGGGACAATTCACGATAAACGGCAATCAAATCCTGTACACCGGACACTTTGCACGACAAGACGATACGATTTTCCGCAAGCCCCAGTTTCACGGCCTTCTCCGCACTGTCGAGAGCCGACACGATTAAGGCTTCATGCATAACACGTTGAACGGGCCACGGTTTTGTACGATGGGCATTTTCATCCATTAACCGTTCAAGCAACCCCTGATCGAGACTCCCCCAGTTGACACCGATGCGTACCGGCTTGTCGTACTCACGCGCTACGGCGATCACGTCGGCAAAATGAGCGTCTTTTTTCACTCCCTGCCCGACATTGCCCGGATTGATCCGGTATTTGGACAAGGCTTTCGCACAGTCGGGATAACGCGTCAAAAGGAGATGACCGTTGTAATGAAAATCACCCACCAGCGGCACGTCGCATCCTTGCCCGTCAAGTTGTTCACGAATTGACGAAACCGCCTGGGCTGCCTGAGGCGTGTTGACCGTCAACCGCACCAGTTCGGAACCGGCTTTTTCCAATGCGGCAATCTGCTGAACGGTTTCTTCAACATTTACTGTATCGGTGTTGGTCATGGACTGGACGACAACGGGTGCTCCCGCTCCGATCAATACGGTGCGATTGGCGTACTTTACGCTGACGCCACAGGTTTTTTTGCGGGGTGCGATACCGGTCGTGACCGGTTCTGTCTGGAAAATCATGATTCGTTATTTCAAATTGACTCTGGCGACCGAATTGACCGAAATAGCCGACAGATCAACCGGCGCGCCCCTGAACGTCATGTTGACGCCGGGAGCGTATCCGACCGTGACCATGACGGGCCCGTTCACTTCCAGCTGGCGTTTTTCACCCGGTTTTCCGATGTACTCCGCCATAACGGAACCGTCTTCCTTTTTAACCTGAATCCATGATTTTTCTCTGAAATTCAAATCCAAAAGGGCAGCTTTGGCAACAGTGGACGCGGCAACACTGGCGGTAGTTTCCGTTTTGGGAAGACCCGACATCGTCGACGCGCTCCCCTGTCCCGCGACTGCCGGCATCGGAGCTGGAGGTGTCACCGCAGGAACAGCCACAGTGTTGCTGCCGGATGGGGGTAACGGTTGAGTTTGGGCCGGCATGGAAGGCGACACCGGAGCAGGCGTTTGCGGGACCGTCACACCGGCTGCGCGAACGGCCGACCGGGCGGATGCCGCCACCCGCGGAACAGGTCCTTC
>DBGFLV010000026.1:0-10444 GCA_048528425.1 Oxalobacter sp.
TCCGGCGCACCTCGGCCGTCGTGCCCGGGTGGACATGGCGTTAACCGGTGACGTCAAGACTACACTTAACGCGCTATTACCCCGACTCCGGCAAAAAACGGAAACGCGCTTTTTAGACACCATGCGTTCCATTCACGCCGACGTCGTTAACCTGATGAACGCGCCCCTGACGGAAAACCGGGACGGCCAACCGCTTTCTCCGGAACAGGTCGCTTTCGCCATCGGGCAGCTGGCCGACGAAAACGCTGTCTTTACCGTCGATACGGGGATGTGTGTCATCTGGGCGGCGCGTTACCTGACCCTGAAGAAAGAACAACGCCTGCTCGCTTCCTACGGTCACGGCTCAATGGCCAACGCCCTGCCACAAGCGATCGGCGCCGCCCTGGCCGATCCGGCAAGACAAGTCATCGCCTTGTGTGGCGACGGCGGCTTAACGATGCTGCTCGGCGAATTACTGACTGTCGTCGAGCAAAAGCTGCCGGTCAAACTGATGGTGTTTAACAACGCTTCGCGGGCGATGGTTTATCGTGAAATGCAAAATGCGGGATACGAACCGTGGGGAGCGACCGTGGAAAATCCCGATTTCGGCGCCGTCGCCCGGGCGATGGGCCTTCACGGCGAACGGGTTGAAAAAACCGAAGACATCCGCAGTGCCGTAACACGTGCTTTGGAACACGACGGGCCCGCCCTGATCGACTTCGTCACCGATCCCCTGGCCGATCCGGCACCCCCCTGGGTCATGCTCGAGACACTGGAAAAACAGTCGTCCCGTCAATCAGCCGAACCGGGCATGCGCGACGACGTCGAAGCGATCCGGCAATTGCGTACCCGTCTTTGATGCCAGAAACGAAAAAAAGGGCTCTTCGCCCTTTTTCGAAAGTCCTAGAGAGGCTTGTCCGGTTTTTTGCCAGCGGCCCTGTCGGCAGCCCGCTGGTCACGTTTCTTCTGCGTTTCCGCCTTTTTCCGCGCCACTCTTTCCTGCCGCTTGACGGCTTCTTCCTGTTTTTCCTGATATTTCCTGACGTTTTCAGCTTTTTCGGCCGGCGTCATCAGATTGCCTGAATGCTTTTTGTCCGGTGATGCAGGAACCCCTTTGGCGGCAGCTTCGCGTTGTGCCTGTTTTTCCTGTACCCGTCTGACTTTCTCTTCATGCGCCTTCACGTTTTCAGCCCGCTGCGGCGCTTCGGCTTCCTGTTCGGCCTTGTGTCTGTCCAGGGCCAGATCGCGTTGCCGCACGTCCTCACTGCGTTTGAAACGCTTGGCTTCCACTTCGAGCGCATCCAGATTTCTGTCGTCAATCCGTTTTCTTTCCAGTGCCTCGTCGTAACAGCGATAAACGAGAAACTTCTTGTTACAGAGCAGCTTTTCATTGTAAAGACGGGCGTCGACGTTTTGCCGTTCGATACGGATAATTTCCAGCGCTTCATCAGCCCGCTTGACCGAGTCGATCGAACCGGCCGGATAATGCTCCAAAACGGCAGAAACTCCCAGGCTCGGTTTTTCTTTCGGCAACAAACTGTCCCGGGCACTGTCAGCCGCATACAGCAAAGACAATCCCGGCGGGAAAAACAGCAAACCCGCCAGCGTCAACGGTACCACCGCGGCCCGGATACCCGGAAAAGACGTTTTTCGCTTCTGATCCTGCCGCCCGCAGGGGACGTCACACCTTTTCAAATCGTACTCCCGAACAAATGGAACAAGGAATCCCAACACCTGTGGATGATCTGTGGACAAACGGAACAATGGATTTAAACTCAAACGAGACAATAAACACACACCACAGTGTTATTTTTCCATTCTACCATCAAAGCTTTTTTCTCCGCCCGCTGTCGTCAACGAGCCGTAACCGTTACGTAAACAGCGTTTCTCAAGGCACAGTGAAGGAAAACGTTATTGTGTTGACAAACACAAGTGCGATGTTTTTCGTTTTAACGTCCAGTTTTTTTCCCGTGCCGGCCTGCAGACACCTGCTGTAACCGACCGATAAGCAGCCTGCCGGATCAGCTGCGTTCTTTGGGCCGATGCCGGTTTCGGGCCGGAATCGGTCTTTTAGACAATGAAAACGCCCCCCTCAACCGGAAAATACCTTGTCACCGGGAAAGTCCGTTTTCCCTGCCCTTTTTTCCCTCGTGCCGGCCCGTTTTCGAAAAGGAACGATTCCCCCATACCGACCCGGTTTTACCGTCTTGCCCGAACGTTGCTATCCGTTCAGCATCCGCCCATCCACCGCCAGTGCCGCTTCCCGCGTCGCTTCGGACAAGGTCGGATGGGCGTGGCAAATCCGGGCGATATCTTCGGAAGTGGCCTTGAACGTCATCGCCATGACCGCTTCGGCGATCAGTTCGGAAACCATCGGCCCGACCATGTGCACACCCAGCACTTCATCCGTTTTCGCGTCGGCCAGTATTTTGACGAACCCTTCAGTTGTTCCCATCGTCCGAGCCCGGCCGTTCGCCAGAAACGGAAACAACCCGATCCGGCAAGCGACACCGGCTTTAACCAGTTCTTCTTCCGTCTTGCCGACCCAGGCCACTTCAGGATGGGTGTAAACGACCCAGGGAATAGTGCGATAATCGACGTGGCCATAGCGTCCCGCGATCCGCTCGGCAACGGCCACCCCTTCTTCTTCGGCCTTGTGGGCCAGCATCGGCCCGCGCACGACGTCGCCAATGGCCCAGACGTTATCCAGATTCGTCCGGCAAAGACCGTCGACTGCCACGAAACCGCGTTCATCCAGCTCCAATCCCACCTGGCCGGCGCCCAATCCTTCCGTGTACGGCACACGACCGATGGAAACCAGCAGTTTGTCGAACACTGCTTTGCTCACTTGTCCCCGTGCGTCGTCGTACTCGATAGTAATCCCCTCTTCTGTCGGCGTCACTTGACGCACTGCCGCTCCGGTATGGATCACAAGACCCTGCCGCGTCAATTGTTTCTGGACTTCCAGTGCGACCTGACGGTCGGCACCGGATAGCAACGTCGGCTGGGCTTCGAAGAGCGTCACGGCAGCACCGAGCCGCCGCCAGACGGAACCCATTTCCAGACCGACTACTCCGGCACCGATGATCGCCAGACTTTCCGGTACCGCGTCCAGTGCCAGCACACCTGTATTGGACAGTACCCGTTTTTCATCGAACGGGACACCGGCCCACGCCCGCGGTGCCGAACCGGTGGCGACAACGACGTGCGTGCACGTGAAATAACGCGATTCGTCACCCGTCACGGCGATCCGGTACCCGCTTTCTTCACGCCCGACGAACGAACCGGTACCGTTGAAAAACGTGATCTTGTTCTTGCGGAACAGAAAAGCGATCCCGTCGTTGTTCTGGCGCACGATCGACGCCCGCCTGCCTTGCAGGCGCGCCATGTCCAGCCCGACTCTGCCAACGTCGACCCCGAAAGCGACCATGCCCTCTTTCGCCAGCTCGTAATGGGAAGACGACTCCAATAGCGCCTTGGACGGAATGCACCCCACATTCGTGCAGGTACCGCCCAGCGCCGGTTTCCCATCCGTTTTCCATTCGTCGACACAAACCGTTTTCAGGCCAAGCTGCGCGGCGCGAATGGCAGCAATGTAACCGCCCGGGCCGCCACCGATGACCGCCACATCGAAATCCACACTCATTTTCGTCCTTTCAGCCGTTCCGGCAGAGACTCACAAATCCAGCAACAGACGGGCCGGATCTTCCAGGGTTTCCTTGATCGTCCGTAACGCCAACACCGCTTCGCGCCCGTCGATCAAGCGGTGATCGTAAGACAGCGCCAGATAATTCATCGGGCGGATCACGATTTCACCGTTTTCGACCACCGGCCGTTCCCGGGTAGCATGAATGCCCAGAATCGCCGATTGCGGCGGATTGATGATCGGCGTCGACAGCATCGAGCCGAAAATGCCGCCGTTGGAAATCGAAAACGTCCCGCCGGTCAGGTCTTCCAGCGTCAGTTGGCCTTCTCTCGCCTTGATGGACAATTCATTGATTTTCTTTTCGATTTCGGCAATTGTCATCAGATCGGCGTCCCGCATGATTGGCACGACCAGACCCCGAGGCGAACTGATGGCGATCCCGATATCGTAATAACCGTGATAGACAATGTCGTTCCCGTCGATTGAGGCATTGACGACCGGGAAGCGTTTCAGGGCTGCAATCGACGCCTTGACGAAGAATGACATGAGGCCCAGCCTGACGCCGTGTTCCTTTTCAAACGCTTCACCAAACTTCCTGCGCAAGTCCAGTACCGGTTGCATGTTCACTTCGTTAAACGTCGTCAACGACGCCGTCGATTGTTGCGATTGGATCAGCCGTTCCGCCACGCGAGCGCGCAACCGGCTCATCGGTACCCGGTTTTCAGTACGGTTCGTCGCACCGTACACGGTTTGCTGACCGGTGGAACCTGAGGGCGCGTAGGGCGCCCCGGCCGGTTGCGTCATCCGGCGACCCGCCTGTTCGATCGCTTGTTCGTTCCCGGCCAGGCCGGTTTCCCGAACGGTCCGGGCACGTTCCACGTCCTGCTTGGTAATGCGGCCGCCCTTGCCGGTACCGGCCACTTCGGTTTCATCCATATCCAGTTCGGCCAGCATACGGGCAGCGGCCGGCATAACGATTCCGGAGGGATAATCGGCCGGATCGGGCAAGTCGCGCTCGCGGTCGAACGGCACAAAACCGGCTGTCACTGTCGAATCCGGTGTTTCCCTGGACGCGGCAGAGCCGGAAACCGGTGCCGGTGCAGCTTCGACCACGGCTTTTACGGCCGGAACCGTCGGCAAATCGCCTGCCGATTCCGGTACGCTCGCTGCCGCTCTGGCCGTATCGACCGTCGCGATGACTTCACCGGCGACAACCGTTTCCCCGTCTTTTTTCAGAATCGACGCCACCACGCCGGCCCCGGGCGAAGGCAACTCCAACACCACCTTGTCCGTTTCGATATCGACCAGATTTTCATCCAGTGCCACTTTCTCGCCGACTTTCTTGCGCCATTCCAAAAGCGTGGCTTCCGTTACCGACTCCGATAACTGGGGCACTTTTACTTCAACAACCGCCATCTGTTTCTCCACTTGAAAATGTCGGAGCCGCCCTGGTGGCGACCCGGTTTTATCGTTCTTTTCGTTACCGTTCGATCACCATCGCCGGCAGGGGCCCGAATGCCGTATTAACCAGTTCCTTTTGCTGGGCGAGATGTTTTTGAAAGTAACCGACCGCCGGCGACGATGACGCGGGACGGGACGAATACGACAACTTCTGTCCTGCCTTCATACACTCGAATATCGGCCGTTGCAACTGCAGCCAGCCTCCCTGGTTTTCCGGTTCGTCCTGAACCCAGATCACTTCCGAAAGGGAAGGATACTGATCCAGTTCAGCCGTCAGTTCGTTGTGCGGGAAAGGATACATTTCTTCCAGCCGGACAATGGCGACATCGTCCCGTTTTCGCTCGGCCCGCGCGTGCACCAAATCGTAATACACACGGCCGGTACAGATCAGGACACGCCTGACTTTTGTCGCGTCTATAGCCGTATCCACTTCCCCCAGCACCGGTTTGAACGAACCGTTCGCCAGTGCTTCCAGCGGGGACGCGGCGTCCCGGTGACGCAGCAGCGACTTTGGTGTCATGACGATCAGAGGCTTGCGCTGCATTCTCAGCATCTGGCGACGCAACACATGAAAAATCTGGGCCGCGGTCGTCGGCTGCACAACACCCATGTTATTGTCCGCACACAGATGCAGATACCGTTCCAGCCGGGCCGACGAATGTTCCGGCCCCTGCCCTTCGAAACCGTGCGGCAAAAGCATCACCAGACCGCAGGCGCGTCCCCATTTGGCTTCTCCCGAACTGATGAACTGGTCGATCACCACTTGCGCCCCATTGGCGAAGTCGCCGAACTGCGCTTCCCACAACGTCAGCGTATTGGGTGCCGAAGTGGCAAAACCGTATTCGAACGCGAGCGCCGCCTCTTCCGAAAGCGGTGAATTGATGACCGTAAACGAGGCCTGGTCAGGGGAGACGTGTTGTAGCGGAATATAAACTCCCGCGTCCCGGCGTTCCCGGTTCTGGTCGTGCAGTTCGGCATGCCGGTGCACGAACGTGCCGCGCCCTGAATCCTCCCCTGCCAATCGCACCGAAAACCCGGCAGCCAAAAGCGAAGCGTACGCCAGATGCTCGGCCATGCCCCAGTCGACCGGCAGCTCGCCCCGGCCCATCGCCGCCCGGTCACGAATGACACGTTCGACCAGCGGATGCAACGTCAGCCACTCGGGCATCGTCGTGATCCGTTCGGACAGGCGTCTCAACTCGTCGACCGGCAGGGCGGTAACCACGGTTTCCGTTTCACCCTGCTGCTTTAAAATCGGTTGCCACTGAAGCGCGGAACGGCTTTTCACGTTCGTCATGACCGGATTGACGATCGGCGCACCGGCATCCATCCTCGCCCGGTAATCCTTTACCAGCTGATCGGCGTCGGCAGGCGTGACGACGCCCTGGCTGACCAGCCGATCCACGTACAGGCTGCGCACCCCCGGATGCACGGCGATTTTCCGGTACATCAGGGGTTGCGTCATGGCCGGTGTATCCTGTTCGTTGTGCCCCAACTTGCGGTAACAGACGATATCGACCACTACGTCTTTCCTGAATTCCATGCGAAAGTCCAGTGCGATTCGGGTCGCTAACACCACCGCTTCAGGATCGTCACCGTTCACGTGCAAAATCGGTGCCTCGATCATCTTCGCGACGTCGGTGCAGTAAAGCGATGAGCGCACGTCGCGCAAATCCGACGTGGTGAATCCGATTTGATTGTTCAACACGATATGCACCGTGCCACCCGTGCTGTACCCGCGCGTTTGCGCCATGTTCAGGGTTTCCATCACGACGCCCTGTCCGGAAAAGGACGCGTCGCCGTGCACCAGCACCGGCATGACCTGCGAACCGTCCGGATCACTGCGGTGCATCATCCGGGCCTTGGCCGATCCCTCCACGACCGGATCGACGATTTCCAGATGCGAGGGATTGAACGCCAGCGACAGATGAACCGGACCGCCCGGTGTCGAAATGTCGCGCACGAATCCCTGGTGATACTTCACGTCACCCGCCGGCAATTCCTTTTCCGGCAGAGACCCCTCGAACTCGGCGAACAGATCGGAAGGCATCTTGCCCATGACGTTGACCAGCACGTTCAACCGGCCCCGGTGCGCCATGCCCAGCACGATTTCCTGGATACCCATCGTTCCGGCGTGCTGGATGACTTCGTCCAGCGACGCGATGAAGCTCTCGCCCCCTTCCAGTGAAAAGCGTTTCTGGCCGACGTATTTGGTATGCAGATACCGTTCCATACATTCCGCGGAAGTGACCTGTTCCAGAATCCGGCGCTTTTGTTCCGGCGAAAAATCGGGCGTGGAACGGATGGATTCCAGCCTTTCCTGCATCCAGCGCTTTTGCGTGTGGTCGCTGATGTACATGAATTCGGCACCGATAGAACGGCAATACGTCTCGCGCAGCATTTGCAACAGTTCGCGCAACGTAGCCGTTTCCTGGCCGAAATACGTATTGCTGATGTTGAACACCCGATCCATATCGGTGTCGGTAAACCCGTAAAAAGCAGGTTCCAGCTCGGGAATCTGCGGCCGTTCATGCCGTTCCAGCGGATCGAGGTTCGCCCAGTACGTACCCAGAAAACGATAAGCCGCTGTCATCTGCTGGGCGGCGATACGCTTTTTTTCCAGCTCGGCGTTGCCTTGCAGAACCGGCCTGTTCGGGGACGAATGCCGTGCGCGTTCCGCATACGCCGTGACGATCGGACCGTGCCGGACGTCCGGACGGTTGCTGCCGTCAACGGCCGGTACATGCTGCATGGTATTGAAATAAGCGCGCCAGTTCTCCGGCACGGAAGCGGGATTGTCGAGATACGCCTCATAGAGCTCTTCGATGTAAGGCGCGTTGCCTGCGAAGAGATACGAATTGTCCTGGTATTCCTGCATCATCATGCTCACCTTTTTTCTGGAGGTCGTGTCTTTCGAACACGTCCCTTTCGGCCCGTTCGGCCACAACGGACGACATCGTCACGTTTTCGCTCGTTTTCCGAAAACCCTGCAAGGGTTACACGCTCCCATTATACCCTTGTGCCTTCGCTGTCGCGTTCGTTCGAGACCAGGCCGGACAGGGACCATCGTCCCATATTTTCAGAAAAACCGTTTGACGGCACGCAACCGGTACCGGGCCAGCCGTTTGCTTGCCGACGGACACGACCTGTCGCTCCTTCCCGAATAAACCGGACATCCCCCTCCGGCGTGGCCCGGTTCAAGTGGAAATACCGGGCCGATTCGACAGGACAAGCCGACCGGTCATATTCAAAGCTCCTGTATAGCGCCGTTGTGCGGCAATGTCTCATCTGCTTAACCGGCATGAAATGAAAACCGGTTCACTTCATACCCTAGTGAAACGGTATCTCTTCCCGGCCCGATACGAACGGTAGCGAGCCCAGCAGATCTGCCGGCAAATCACCTGGAAGAGAGGATGGCTTCCGGCCATACCCCGACGAAAAACCTGTCCGAAACAACCGCTTCACAAACGATGACAAGGGAAAACCGATCCGGACGGCAGTTCGTCACCCTGCCGGTAGAGCGTGGCGCCGGTTCGATCGACCGGCGCAATGCCGGCGTACCGAACCAGACGTTTCGACCGTCGGCCCGGTTAGCCGGCAATAACGAAACGCCCGGGTAACCGACCGGGACACAAACGGCCTGGTGTGTCAGAAAACAGCTTTTTTCCCGTGCCGTTTCCTACGTGTCCCCGGTGACGGCTAACGCTCCCTGCCGGAGGCTGTCGCCTCCGGCAAGCGTATTGCAGAGACCCGGATACGGCAAAACCCCGTTCAATCCGAAAAAACGGCTCATACCGTCTTTTCGATGGCTTCTTCCGGTGTCCGTTCCGGCCGTTCCCCATTCGGCGGTACCCGAAGGGTGTGTCTTTTTTCCCCGTTTAAAAGAGGAGAATCGCTTGCATAGGGAACATTGCCCGCAGCGACCAATTTCCTGGCGGTCTCCAGATGAACGTCCTGATCGTCGAAAAAAATATGCGGTCTGAACGCTTTCAACACCCTGTCTTTTCCAAGGCCACCCAGGAAAAAAGCCTCGTCGACGTAGACACCCCACCATCGCAATGTGTTGATCACCCGCATGTCCGAAGGGGCATTGCGTGAAGTGACCAAAGCGATCCGGATAGGTGAACACTTTTCCCGAACGGTCAGTTTCTTTTGCAAGGCCGCCAGTTTTTTCAGAAAGTTGGCGTAAGGCCCTTCTTTTAAAGGCACATCCTTTTTTTCGTTTTCCGTTCGCTGAAAAACGTCGAGCCCCTGTGTTTTGTAAAGCACTTCGCTCTCTTCGGAAAATAAAACAGCGTCTCCGTCAAACGCGAGACGAACCTGCCCTTCGGGAATTCTCGGCCCGTCGATCGGGGGTTCTTTCAGCACAGCGGCCGCACACGACTTTGTATTGATGACATTACGCGCGTCTTCCATATTCGTCGTCAAAAAAAGATCGACGTCGAAAGCGTCCACGTAATCGGAAACCGGTTCACCCCCGGTGAAAGCGGAACGGGTAATAAGCAATTTGTCACGGCGAATCGTGTTCAGCACTTGTACGCCCGTTTCCGGACTGTTGCGCGACATGACCACGACTTCCACCAGCGGCGCCGGGTCTTCCTCCCGTTTGAAGCGGTTTAAACCAAGCAAAGCTTTGACGAGAGGATAACCCGTACCCGGTTTCAACGGCTCGTTTTCATGAGCCAGCATAAACTGCCGATACCGCAGCAACCCTTTTTCGCGATCTTCCCGCGTGGTCTCACGAAACAGTTTGCCAGACGCTCTCATGTCGAAAAGCGCCGTCGAACTAATCCCGATAACCAGGGTGTCCTTCAAGTCCAGTGCCATGCCCGATCCCCGTGCGTTAACCTCTACAAAAAACCGCGCGTAAAGCGCGGTTTTTTCCGTCAAACACCGGTTACTTTCTGTCTTCCATCGGCACCACGTCGCGACGGCCTTCGCCCACGTAAAGTTGACGCGGGCGGCCGATCCGCTGTTCCGGATCGGAAATCATTTCTTTCCACTGGGCAATCCAGCCTACTGTCCGGGCCAGTGCGAAAATGCCTGTAAAGAGTGACGAAGGAATGCCCAACGCCGATTGGACAATGCCGGAATAAAAATCGACGTTCGGGTAGAGTTTGCGGGAAACGAAATAATCGTCTTCCAACGCGACCCGTTCGATTTCCAGCGCGATTTTAAAGAGCGGATCGTCTTTCAAGCCGAGTTCTTCCAGCACTTCATGGCAAGTTTCGCGCATCAGGGTAGCACGCGGATCGAAATTCTTGTAGACCCGGTGACCGAAACCCATCAACCGCGTACCGGCCGTACCGTCTTTCACGCCTTTGACAAACGACGCCACCTTGTCAACCGAACCGATCC
>DBGFLV010000027.1:0-4481 GCA_048528425.1 Oxalobacter sp.
TTGGGCCAGATCAGTTCATTCCTCTGTTCGAGAAAAACGGATTCATCATCCAGTTGGATGAATACGTCTGGGAAAGGGCCTGCCGGTGTCTTCGGGAATGGATCGATCAGGGCCACGAGATCGTTCCGGTTTCCATTAACGTGTCACGGCTGCACCTTCACGATAATGGTTTGGTTGCGAAACTGATCGGCCTGATCAAAAAATACGAGCTGGATCCGAAATGGCTTGAACTGGAGCTGACTGAAAGCCTCTTTTTTGAAAATGCCGGTTTGCTGATCGAAACGATATCGAACCTCCAGAAAGAGGGCTTCCGTTTTTCGCTCGATGATTTCGGAGCGGGTTATTCCTCACTGAATATGCTAAAGAGCCTGGAGGTGGAAACGATCAAGCTTGACCGGGGTTTCTTTAATGAAGTCATCGTGACCCCACGGGGTAAAACAGTGGTGGCGCATACGATCTCGTTGGCCAAAGCGTTAAATATCGAGGTCGTTGCAGAAGGTGTAGAAAATCGGGAACAGGTCGATTTTCTGCTGAAAGCCGGTTGTTCGCTGGCGCAAGGGTACTATTACTCAGCACCGGTCGACGCGGCAACGTTCGGGAAGCTGGCTTTTGACAGACAGTACTTGTATCCCGACGGTAAAGCCGGGAAAGCGTTGAACGAAGAAGCCGCCGAAAAGGCTCATGCATGAAAGCATGAGCCTGTTTGTTTTCAGGCAGAGCGGGTGGATTCGAGCGTTTCGGACAATTCAAGGTTGACGGAATAGTCGACCGGACAGGCGATGATCGTGATCCCGTCGTAATCAAGTGCTTCTTTCAGCATCGGAACCAGGTCGTCCGCCTTTTCGACCCGTTTGCCGACGGCACCGAAGCTTTCGGCGTATTGGACAAAGTCCGGATTGTTGAAGTGGACGTCGACATCATGACCCAGTTTCCGATCCATGTTCCATTTGATCAGCCCGTAATTCTCATCGACCCAGATGAGAACGGTAAAATGCAATTGTTCACGGATGGCCGTTTCCAGTTCCTGCGAATTCATCAAGAAGCTGCCGTCCCCCATCACGGCGAGAATTCTTTTGTCCGGACAGGCGATGCGTGCGCCTAATGCGCCAGGCAGTGCGAAACTCATGGTGGACAGGCCGTTGGTAATCAAACAGGTCGATGGCTGGTAGGTCGGATAAAGTCGTGCCATCCACATCTTGATGGCTCCCGTGTCGGCCAAAACGATGTCGTCGTCCCGCATGACCTGACGGATATCGGCGATGATCCGTTCCGGACGCAGTGGGAAGCGACTGTTTTTCGAACCCTCTTCGAGTTCGCAGTGTAAATCTGTCCGGATTTTCTTTTCCAGCCGTTCAGTTCGCGCGATTTTTTCAGGTTGTGCCTGTGTCAACGCATCCAGTGATGAAGGGATATCGGCAATGACGTTGACGGCGACCGGATAATGCTTGTCCACGTCTTCCATGAAATGATGAATGTGAATGACCGGCTTGCCACCGTCCGGATTGATCCGAATGGGGTCGAATTCCTGCAATTCGAAACCGATGGAAATGATCAGATCGGCTTGGTCGAAAGCGAAGTTTTCATAGTCGTGTGTGGTGTAACCGACGGTACCCATTGCATTGGGATGTTTGTCGGACAAAATGCCCTTGGCCATGAAAGTCGTGGCCAAGGGGAGATCGAATTGTTCGACGAATTTTCGTAATGATTCGCCGGCATGCGCACGGACGGTTCCATAACCGGCCAAAACGACGGGATAGCGGGATTTTCTGATCAGCTCCAGTGCTTTGTCGATCTGGCGGGGATCGGCCGCACAGTAGCCTTCGGTACTGACCGGCAGCGGTTTGGCGTCGTCGGGCGCCTCGTCGGTTTCGAAATTTTGGGGAATGGCGAGGAAAGTCGAACCGGGACGCTCGGTCTGGGCCAGTTGGAAAGCCTTGCGTATCATCTCAGGGGCTGCTTCAGAAGTCATCAAAGTATCGGCCCATTTGGTGACCGGTTCGTACAGGCTTTGGAGTCTGACGTTCTGGTGCGATTCCTTGAAGATACGATTCAATCCGACCTGAGCCGAAAGAGCGACGACCGGTGTACTGTTGGTGAAGGCATCGGTGACCCCTAACAGCAGGTTGATCGAACCGGGGCCCAGTGTCGTGACGCAAACGCCGGCCTTGCCGGTCAGGCGGCCGTAAAGTTCGGCCATAAACGATGCTCCCTGTTCGTGCCGTACCAGAATGAAACGGATACTGGAGCGGGAAAGCGCGTCGAGCAGGTAAATGTTTTCTTCGCCAGGCAGACCGAAGACGTGGGTCACACCTTCGTTTTCCAGACAGCTGACAATCAATTCCGCCGTGGTTTGAGACATGGCATTCTCCTTGTGAGGTAAACGGGTTTATCGCATGGTCAAGAGCATGAAACCGGCGATGGTGATAAATGAAATGACCGTGCTGATGAAAAGAGTCGAGGCCATCTCTTTTTCGGCCACGTGATATTCGACTGCCAAAATGATGACAATGGAAGCAACGGGAATGGCCATCGTGATGACCGATTCTTCAACGAGGGAGGGCGGCAGTCCGGTCAGCAGTAACACCCCCCACAAAGCCAGTGGGATAAGGATGTTTCTGAAAGCGACCGACGTCATAACCGGCAGACTGACAGAAATCTTTTGATAAAACAGGATGATGCCCGAAGCGAACAGAGCGACCCCACCGGTGGCTTGCCCCAAAAGCGTCATCGACAATTGAAGCGGCTTGGGCAATTTGACCCCGGCCAAAAGCAGAACAAGAGCCAGAATCGGGGCCCAGCAGACCGGTTGCTTTAAGGCGTGAATCACGTGCGAAAAAAGAGAAGGGGGTTTCGCCTGTTGGTTTTCGGTTTTTTGCGCCGTGCCGTAAGAAAGCAGCATCATGGCGATTGGTATTTGCAGAACGTTCATGGTGATGCTGGCTGTAGCGATGGGAATGGCGCTGTTTTCGACGAACAGATAGCCCAGCACCGAGACACCCACAAACGGAACGGCAGGCCCTCCGATCGCCAGACCTTGTAACGTACTCGTCATCAGGTCTCGCTTGAACACGTAGCGGGCGATGGCTACGGCGCCCAGGAAGGAAATCATCATGGACAACAGGATAATCATGAACAGGGTAAACTGTTCGGTAAGGGACTCTTTGGAAATACCCATGATACCGGCGAACAAGGTCAGCGGTAACGCATAATTCATGACCATCTTGTTAAGCGATGCGGCCTGATCAGAACCGAAGTCGTGGTGCCAGCCCGCAAACATTCCCAGAAGAAAGGTGATCACAATAGGCAAGAGTGCGCTGAAGATGACACTGGACATCGTTTTTCCTTTGACTGGAATAAGAAAAAAGGCCGGTTCCACTTGCGTCAAACGGTTCCGGAAAGGTTTTCTACCGGGGAGGCGAGACGATGGTAAGCCCGCGATCGACGAAAGTCCTGTCTTTTCCGGGGTGAAGAAAGCGTAAGCCCGCAGAAAAACAGCGTTTTGCCACAGGTCAGGAAACGGGTGAAAAGCGTCGAAAGATACGGTGGGAACGGTTACTGGACGGGAAAAGCAAAAAAAATCCACTGAAATGTTCAGTGGATTTTCAAGAAATGGTAGGCCGTGGGCGGCTCGAACGCCCGACCAACGGATTAAAAGTCCGCTGCTCTACCAACTGAGCTAACGACCCGAAAGATTGGCATTATAGAGACCGATGGAGGAAAGTGTCAAGAACTTGGTAGAATGATGTCTTCATTTTAAAACATATCCATTCATGATTGTTCTGGGCATTGAATCGTCCTGTGACGAAACGGGTGTTGCCTTGTACGATACCCGACGGGGATTGCTTTCGCATGCGCTTTATTCTCAAATCGCTCTGCATGCCGAATACGGTGGCGTGGTGCCGGAACTGGCTTCGCGCGACCACATCCGGCGTATTGTTCCCCTGTTGAAACAAGCGTTTGACAGCGCGTCGCTCGTTGCCGGCGACGTCGATGCCATTGCCTATACCCAGGGGCCGGGGCTGGCAGGCGCTTTGTTGGTCGGCAGTTCGGTAGCTGCCGGGTTGGGAATGGCGTTGAGGAAGCCGCTGATCGGTGTGCATCATCTCGAAGGCCATCTGCTTTCACCGCTTTTAGCGAAGAACCCGCCTGGTTTTCCGTTCGTTGCCCTCTTGGTTTCCGGCGGTCATACGCAATTGATGCAAGTTGAAGGGGTGGGGCGTTACACTTTGCTGGGCGAAACGCTGGACGATGCGGCCGGTGAAGCCTTCGACAAGTCTGCCAAGCTGCTCGGTCTGCCTTACCCGGGTGGCCCTGAAATTTCCCGGTTGGCCGAAAAGGGACGATCCGGTGTATTCCAGCTGCCGCGTCCGATGGTGTATTCGAAGGAGTTGAATTTCAGTTTTTCCGGCTTGAAAACCGCCGTACTGACGACGTTAAAAAAAGAAGGTGACTGTCCTTCCGACCAGGTGAAAGCCGACATT
>DBGFLV010000028.1:0-2973 GCA_048528425.1 Oxalobacter sp.
CGCAGAAACGACGTCAACATGTATGGTGTTTGCCATGTTTGAAACCTTTATGATGGTTCAGTTGCTTTCTCATCCGGTTCGTGTCCGGGTGAACCGTGTCAACGACGTTCACCCGAAACAGTCACCGCAACCGATTACATTCTTTCAGCCTTCGCAATGGCTTCCTCGATGGTCCCTACCATATAGAAAGCTTGTTCGGGCAAGTGATCCAGTTCGCCGTTAGCGATCATTTTAAAACCCTTGATCGTGTCTTTTAACGGCACGTACTTGCCCGGCGAACCCGTGAAAACTTCCGCCACGGTGAAAGGCTGCGACAGGAAACGCTGCATCTTGCGGGCGCGGGCGACCACCAGTTTGTCTTCAGGAGCCAGTTCGTCCATCCCCAAAATCGCGATAATGTCACGCAATTCCTTGTAACGCTGCAAGATACCCTGCACCTGACGAGCCGTGTTGTAATGTTCTTCACCAACGACGTGCGGGTCGAGCTGACGGGAAGTCGAATCCAGCGGATCCACGGCCGGATAAATGCCCAGGGAAGCAATGTCACGGGACAACACAACGGTCGAGTCCAGATGGGCGAAGGTCGTCGCTGGCGACGGGTCGGTCAAGTCGTCGGCAGGCACGTAAACGGCCTGAATGGACGTAATCGAACCTGTTGTGGTCGAGGTAATGCGTTCCTGCAATTTACCCATTTCTTCTGCCAGCGTCGGCTGATAACCCACCGCGGAAGGCATACGGCCCAACAGGGCGGAAACTTCGGTACCGGCCAACGTGAAACGATAGATGTTGTCGACGAAGAACAGCACGTCACGACCCTGGTCGCGGAAACTCTCCGCAATGGTCAGCCCGGTAAGGGCAACGCGCAAACGGTTGCCCGGCGGTTCGTTCATCTGGCCGTAAACCATCGCAACCTTGTCCAGCACGTTGGACTCTTGCATTTCGTGGTAGAAGTCGTTTCCTTCACGGGTCCGTTCACCGACTCCGGCAAATACCGACAACCCGGAATGCTGCTTGGCGATGTTGTTGATCAATTCCATCATGTTGACGGTTTTGCCCACACCGGCACCGCCGAACAGACCGACTTTACCGCCTTTAGCGAACGGACAGACCAGATCGATCACCTTAATACCGGTTTCGAGAATTTCCTGGGAGGGAGACAGTTCATCGTACGCCGGAGCCTTGCGGTGGATCGAAGCCCGTTCTTCCGTTTGAATCGGGCCCTGTTCGTCAATCGGGTCACCCAGCACGTTCATGATACGACCCAGTGTCGCTTCACCGATCGGCACCATGATCGGATTACCGGTGTTTTGAATGACCATACCCCGACGCAAACCGTCGGACGAACCCAGCGCAATGGTACGGACCACACCGTCACCCAGCTGCTGCTGCACTTCCAACGTCAAATCGGAACCTTCCATTTTCAAAGCATCGTACACTTTGGGCATGTTTTCACGCGGGAATTCCACGTCCACCACAGCGCCGATACACTGAACGATTTTGCCTTCCGCCATTTTTCGTTCCTTCACTATAAATTATTCGTTTAATGCCATTTCCGACTACGAACCACGACTTAAACCGCAGCCGCACCTGCAACAATCTCGGACAGTTCCGTCGTGATCGCTGCCTGTCGGGTCTTGTTGTAAATCAGTTTCAGTTCTGATATCACGTTGCCCGCATTGTCGCTGGCCGCTTTCATGGCCACCATTCGCGCAGACTGTTCCGAGCCGATGTTTTCCGCAACGGACTGATAGAGCAGAGCTTCGATGTAACGTTGAAGCAAGGTGTCGATAACAGCCGGTGCATCCGGTTCGTAAATATATTCCCAGTTGTGGCTTTTGCTGGCCACGACCAGTGTTTCCTTGGGGAGGGGGAGCAACTGGTCTATTACCGGTTCCTGTTTCATCGTGTTGATGAATTTGTTGTAACACAGGTAGATCGCGTCCAAGTTTCCTGCGTTGTACTCGTCCAGCAGCACTTTAAAAGGCCCGATCAACTGTTCAAGACGAGGTGCATCCCCGAGCTGAACGACAGAAGACAATACCCTTGCGCCGATCCGGTTTAAAAACCCCAGTCCCTTGGTACCGATGGCAACCGTCACGATACTGTTCCCGTTGGCTTCTTCTTCCTTCATCTTGTTGGTGACGACTCTCAACACGTTGGTGTTCAAGCCGCCGCACAACCCCTTGTCGGTCGTGACCACCACCAACCCGATGCGTTTGGCGGTTCCGCGTTCGACCGTAAAAGGATGGACATAATCCGGATTGGCTTCTGCCAGATGAGCTGCAATGTTGCGAACAATTTCGCTATACGGCCGGCTGGCACGCATCCGGTCTTGCGCCTTGCGCATTTTGGACGCGGCCACCATTTCCATAGCCTTGGTAATTTTCCTCGTATTTTCCACGCTGCTGATTTGGCCGCGTATTTCCTTGCCTGATGCCATGAGGCTTTACTCCTTGTCGCGTCAGTTAAACGTTATCAGGCAGCTTCCTGAGCCCGGATCTGCTTGAAATCGGTAATGGCGGCTGCCAAAGTCGACTCGTCATCCTTGTCCAGTTTCTTGTTGTCGTCGATTCGTCGCAACAGATCAGAGTGGTTTTCTTTCATGTAAGCATGCAGTTCCGCTTCGAACGGCAAAACGTCCTTGACGGCAACGTCATCCAGAAAACCACTGTTGACGGCGAAAAGCGAAACAGCCATCAGAGAAATCGGTAACGGGGAATACTGGTTTTGCTTTAACAGTTCGGTAACACGTGCCCCGCGGTCTAGCTGGCGTCTCGTCGCTTCGTCGAGATCGGAAGCGAACTGGGCGAAAGCGGCCAATTCACGGTACTGGGCCAGGTCGGTACGAATGCCGCCCGAGAGACTCTTGATCGCTTTGGTTTGTGCAGCCCCCCCCACACGCGAAACAGAAATACCGGCGTTAATAGCAGGCCGGATACCCGCGTTGAACAGGTTGGTTTCCAGGAAGATCTG
>DBGFLV010000029.1:0-6098 GCA_048528425.1 Oxalobacter sp.
AAATTTCTGGAAAACCCGCGTCATATCGAAATCCAGGTCTTGGCGGATGAATACAAAAACGCTATCTGGCTGGGAGAACGCGACTGTTCGATGCAAAGACGCCACCAGAAAGTCATTGAAGAAGCGCCCGCACCGGACATCGCGCGCAGGCTGGTCGATCGTATCGGAGACCGCTGCGCGGAAGCCTGTCGAAAAATCGGTTACCGCGGCGCCGGCACTTTTGAATTTCTTTATGAAAACGGGGAATTTTATTTCATCGAAATGAATACCCGCATTCAAGTGGAACACCCGGTTACCGAACTGATTACGGGTCTGGATCTCGTTCAGGAGCAGATCCGGATCGCCGCCGGGGAGAAACTGACGTTTCGCCAGCGCGACATTCGCCTGATCGGCCATGCCATTGAATGCCGGATCAATGCGGAAGACCCTTTCACTTTTATTCCTTCGCCGGGCAAAATCACTTCCTGGCATGCGCCGGGCGGTCCCGGGATGCGTGTCGATTCCCATGTTTACGCCGGTTACACGGTTCCACCTTATTATGACTCGATGATCGGCAAAATCATTGCGTACGGTTCCACACGTGCTCAGGCCATCCATCGGATGCAAGTCGCCTTGACCGAAATGGTTGTCGAGGGTATCCAGACCAATCTGGCGCTTCATCGTGAATTGATGCACGATCCCAGTTTCATCAAGGGTGGAACCAACATCCACTATCTGGAACAGAAACTGGCGGAAATGTTTCCGGAAAATGAAAAATGAACGGGAGTAACGAGGAAAGGAAAGCGTATCGTGAACTGGATTGAAATAGTGATGGAAGTTCCTTTCGTCCATACCGGCGCTTTTTCGGATGCGCTTTTAAATGCCGGCGCTCTTTCCGTTACTGTAGAAGATGCCGACTACGGAACGCCACAGGAAAAACCGTTATTTGACGAGCCGGGTGCCGACTCCAATGAATACGCTTGGGAACGCAGTCGGGTCATCGCCCTGCTTTCACCGGATGCCGATGTAGCCCAATTACTGAAGAAGGCACAAGATGAATGTCAAATGAACGACGTTTCCTCTTACTCACGCCGGGAAGTGCCACAGGAAGACTGGGTTCGTGTCACACAATCCCAGTTTGATCCCATCCACATTGGCGATCGCATCTGGATCGTCCCCAGCTGGCACGACATTCCCGACCGGAACGGTATCGTTCTTGAATTGGATCCCGGCCTTGCATTCGGAACAGGCAGTCATCCGACGACGCGTTTATGCCTGGAATGGCTTGAAAAAAACGTCAAGCCAGGACAAACGGTACTGGACTACGGTTGCGGTTCCGGTATTTTGTCGATTGCTGCATTAAAAATGGGAGCCGACGCAGTGACTGGCGTCGACATTGATCCCCAATCCGTTCTGACTTCTTCGGAAAACGCGGAACGCAATCACTGTTCGATGGCGTGTTATCTGCCGGACGCGTTCGCCACTTCCAGACCACATCATCGATATGATATAGTCGTCGCCAACATATTAGCCGGTCCTCTGAAAACGTTGGCCCGGACGTTGACTGAACGTGTGACCCCTGGCGGTTTCATGGTCTTGTCCGGTATTTTGGAACCGCAGGCTGATGACGTGATCGCTGCCTATGCGCCTTACGTCGCGTTGTCGGTCTGGAGAAACTGTGATGGATGGGTTGCTTTGTCCGGACAGTTTCGTTCACATTGATCAAAAGCATGTCATTGGCTACACGTTGTCCCCATTGCAAAACCGTTTTCCGGGTTGGAGAAGAACAGCTCAAATTTTGCTCGGGCATGGTGCGCTGCGGTGTGTGCCGTCAAGCCTTTAACGGCATCGACCACTTAGTCGGCCGGCTTTCTGGCGACAGCAAACCGGTCTTGTCTTCGGAAAAGCCGTCGGTTGAAAAAAAACCGGCTTTTTCTGCGAGTGAAGCGACGGCAGACCAGTCCGATTCAAGCCGGCGTACGGCCGAATCCGGTCAACCACCCGAAACGCCTTTTTTGCAAACCGAGGTTTTGAAAGCGGCTTTTGACCGACAACTTCAATCCATCAGTCTCGATCTGAACGACCTGCCTGCCACCTCCGACAACGTCGCGTCACCGATTGTGGATGCAGAAACACACCCGGCCGCTTCGCCTTTGTCCCAAGAGGAAAAGAATCTGCCGGCCAGCGGCTCGCCGGTTGAACAAGAGCGTGAAACGCAACTGGAAACGACCGAAACGTGCGGTCAAATGTTGACATCGCCCCCGCCTGAAGACGTACCCGGACAAAAATCAGTTTTCAAGAACTACTGCGCTGTTTCGCCCGTTCCGACGGGAATTGCTTCTAAAAAGCGTGCTGTTTCCAGAATATCGCGGATTTTGTGGACAATTGGGATTATTTTGTTGATTTTCCTCCTGTGCGGTCAACTCGTCTATTTCTATTCTGAACGGATCGCAACTGGGTGGCCAGCGACAGCAGGCCTGGTCGAGACAAGTTGCGACGTTCTGTCGTGTCCCCGCCAAAATACCGCGGTACAGAAACCGCTGTCTGTCGAATACGGCCCATTAAACATGGTAGAAAATACCGCAGGTCGCTATTTTCAAACGGTCACGTTAACCAACAACAGTCCTGTTTTCAAGCCGTGGCCGCTTTTGGTTGTGGAAATAGTCGACGCCGATCACAACGTCCTGTCTCGCCGACTGATTGAACCGGAAACGTACTTGCCGGAACAAACCGCCGCGACAAAAGGGCTTGCCGCAGGAGAAACAGCGGTTTTTTCCCTATTTCTCGAATTCGATGCCGACTCACCCGTCAACAGCCGGATCACTCTTTCCCATCCTTAACTACTTATTTTTGAATGATGACTTCTTTGATATGCGGGTCACTGGCCTACGACACCCTGATGTCTTTTCCCGAACGCTTTTCTGAATCGCTGTTGGCCGATCAGTTGCACAACATCAACGTCTGTTTTCTGGTACCGCGTATGCGCCGGGAATTCGGGGGTTGCGCAGGTAACATTGCCTACAATCTGAAACTTCTGGGAGGTCAGCCGCTTGTTATGGCTACGATCGGTATGGATGGTTCTCCTTATCTCGAAAGGTTGGCCGAACTGGACATTTCCCGACGTCACATCCGGACGATCAAAACGACTTATACCGCGCAGGCTTTCATTACGACGGACAAAAACAACAACCAAATCACCGCCTTTCACCCGGGCGCGATGGCTTTGTCGCACGAAAACCGAATTGAAGACACGACCGGCGAGGATATCCAGCTTGCCATTGTCGCTCCTGACGGTCGGGATGGCATGCTGCAAAACGCCAATGACTGTGCCCGACTCGGCATTCCGTTTATTTTCGATCCGGGCCAGCAACTGCCTCTGTTCAACCGCGAGGAGTTGAGGCATTTCATTGATCTGGCCACTTACGTCGCAGTCAACGAATATGAAGCCGAAATGCTAGCCCAGCTGAGCGAGTGGTCGGTTGCCGACATCACCTCGCATGTCGAGGCATTCATTGTCACCTGCGCCGAACGAGGCGCTGTTATTTACCGGCAGGGCGAAAAGCTGGACATTCCTTGCGTCAAGGCTGAAAAAGAAGCCGATCCAACCGGATGTGGAGACGCCTTTCGCGCAGGCCTGATGTATGGTTTGACCCGTGGCCTGGATATGGCGACTTGCGGACGTCTGGGTAGCCTGATGGGTGCTATCAAAATTGAGTACGCCGGCCCACAGAATCACAAGCTGACTGCGCAAGAAATCGCTGACCGTTTCGAGAAAGCGTTCGGTTACCGATATCAGCAGTAGCAACAACTTCAGGGGCGCCTGATATCAAGCGCCCCTCGATACGGGCCTCGGAAGAACCGGAAAACCGCCTTCAAGCGGCGGTGGACATGGCTTTCAACTTGGCAGACAAACGGCTTTTATGGCGGGCAGCCTTGTTTTTATGGATGCGTTTCTTGTCAGCGATTCGGTCAATGATCGAGACCGTTTTCACAAACACAGCAGTGGCAGCTTCCTTGTCGCCGGCTGCAATCGCTTTTTGTGCCGATTTGATTGCCGTGCGCAATGCGGAACGCTGACTGGAGTTGTGTACATTCAGTTTTACTGCCTGACGAGCGCGTTTACGCGCTTGAGCGGTGTTAGCCATAAAATTTCCTAAAAACCTGTTAAGTGTTTGTTCACGAGGTTGATTCGCAATACAAAATTTGTTTAGCCTTTTATTTTAAGTGATTCCAAACTTCATGACAATGCTTATGTTGCCACTGTCACGTTCAAACTGGGAAAAAACCGGAAGAAAAGTACCGGTCTCCCCTGTCATCTATCATGAAAACGATCGTTGCGTTTCTGACACTTTCTGCCAGATTCAATGCGATTTCACACGCACACGCTGATGACAGGCCGGCCAGAATTCCTTCGTCCATGGCCAGCTTCCGGGCACGGTATTCGGCACATCCCTGTCCGATGGTTTCAATCCGGTCTATTCTCTTCTTATCGTAAAACTTGGGACGCTGGCTGTCCTGCCACTTCATCATACCGGATATGAAAGCGCCCTCCTCGGGTTCTACACCGACGACAGCGATTTTTTTGTTACGCTCTTTCAAGTAACGCGACACACCCGTGATGGTTCCGGAGGTCCCGATCGGACAGATGAAATGAGTAACTTTTCCCTTGGTCGCGGTCCAAATTTCCGGACCGGTTGTCTTGTAATGGGCTAGTGGATTGGCAGGATTACTGAATTGATCCAGCATGAATCCTTTTTTTTCCGCCGCCATCTGCAAGGCAAGGTCACGCGCATAGTGAATACCGCCACTGCGTGGTGTCAGGATCAGCCGCGCACCGTAAACGGCCATACTTTGCTGCTTGAAGCCGTCGGTATTCTCAGGCATGACCAAGATGCACCGATATCCCCGAAAAGCAGCCTGCATGGCTAATGCAATGCCGGTGTTGCCGCTGCTCGCTTCAATCAACGTATCCCCGGGATGAATTTCTCCCGCTTCTTCAGCGGCATCCATCATAAAAGCGACGATGCGATCCTTGACGGAAGCGGAAGGATTAGTCCCTTCCCACTTTCCCAGCACCAGATTGTTCCGGCTTTTGGCCGTTTCACTCAATGAATGCTTCAGTTCGATCAGCGCCGTGGCGCCAATCGTGTTTTCTATTGTCCGGTAAGGCATAAAAATCAGGTTGAACGTCTGTCCAGAAAAGCGCGCGCAATGGTTCCGACATCGACATATTCCAGTTCAGCCCCAACCGGCACGCCACGCGCCAGCCGACTGACGCGAATACCGCGCGCCTTGAGCATTTCTCCGATATAGTGGGCGGTTGCTTCGCCTTCATTGTTGAAGCTGGTCGCCAGGACGACTTCTTTTACGTTCCCGTCCATAGCGCGACGGATCAGTTTGTCGAAACAGATTTCCTTGGGTCCCACGCCGTTTAAAGGGGAAAGACTACCCATCAATACAAAATAGTAACCCTTGAACGCCATCGTCTGTTCGATCATCATCTGATCGGCCGGCGTTTCTGTTACGCATAAAAGAGAAGCGTCCCGCTCCGGGCTACGACACATTTCACAGATTTCCTCTTCTGTAAACGTGTTGCACCGCGCGCAATGTCGGACGTTCGTAATTGCGCGTGAAAGCGATTCACTCAATTGGGAAGCGCCCTCACGATCGTGTTGCAGCAGGTGATAGGCCATGCGCTGTGCCGACTTTGGACCGATTCCCGGTAAACGGCGCAAGGCGTCAATCAACTGCTGAAGTGAAGAAGGTGATTTCACGAATTCAGTTGTTCCTAAAAAGGCATTTTAAATCCGGGCGGCATCGGCAGCCCGGCAGAAATGCTGGCCATTTTTTCCTGTGTCGTCGCTTCCGCCTTCCGGACAGCGTCATTGAAAGCCGCGGTGATCAGATCTTCCAGCATTTCCTTATCGTCACTCATCAGTGCCGGATCGATGGATACTCTGGAAACGTAGAATTTGCAGCTCATCAACACAGAGACCATACCGGCACCCGATTGACCTTCGACAATCGTTCTGGCCAGTTCTTCCTGCATTTTTTCCATATTTTGCTGCATGGCTTGTGCCTGCTTCATGAGACCGGCAAGTTGGTTTTTCATCATGTTT
>DBGFLV010000030.1:0-2255 GCA_048528425.1 Oxalobacter sp.
TTGTCGCTACTGTCGTCTCCGAACAACTCGAAGAGATAGTCCCGTATCTTCCCCAGCGCGCCTTTCATCTCGCCTGTCGTCGTTTTCGGCAACGTGCTGCCGTCCAGGATGTTTCTTTCCGGTAACTTCGTCATGATGCTCTCCATAAAAAAAGACCTCACTTCCAGAGAAGGAGGTCTGTTGTCAGTTTCGGGCGCAACTGAAGCGCCCTGAAGATAATACATGACGAGGCATTCTCGGTCAGCCTGGCTCGTCCACGGTCGCCGCCGGGTTTCGGGACGATGCGCGGCAATTTCACTTACAGGCGCAAGTTTTCCGCTGACTCTCCGGCTTTCTTCACGTTCCCCTCCATTACAGCGTCTGATTTCTTGCAAAGCCGCCATTTCTCCTGAAATGTCGGTCAGGCTGATATCGTCTACCGTAACATCACCCTCTGTAACAGCACTATTCCCTTGAACTCCGGCACCTTTGCCACCGGAGACCGTCATACCGCCCTTGACGGTCAAATGCCGGTCGTTTCGATCTCCGGTGTTTTCGCTTTCCCCTCCAGTGATACCACAATCAGCGCATTGGCGCAGTTGACACCGTCCTTTCCGGAACCGGTTCTTCTGTTTTGAATAACCGGAGCTGCCCCCAAACGCACCGGAACAATGCTTGCCCCGGAACACCGCATCGGAAGCAGTCCGCTTCGGTGGGATTTTGAACCATGAAATTGGCAAGGCGTTCAGACCAAATCCAGTACGCACCCCGCTTTTTAACTTTCCCAGGCGTCATTTCAGCGTTTTGAGACGTTTTCCCCACGCCGAAACCCAGTGCAGTTCCAGTTTGTCTTTCCGGATTTTCGATAAACCGACTCTTAAATGCGTGTCTCCCCTGTTCAGGGCGCGTGACAATGCAAAATTGACCTGGTTTTCATTTGCCCAAAGCTCATTGACCACCGGAATCAGCTCGGAGTGATCACTCTCAAAATCCCGACTGCACATCTTCGCTTGTTTTTTGTTTCAAGCGAAATGGGACAACGTCACCTGTTACGTTCTATCGGGGTCTGACGTCTGCATGAAATCGCAGACGATGACATGACCGCGGTTTCTTGGCTCAAAGGCCGTTTCCAGGCCAGCCGGGCACCCGGTTGATCTCGCGCACACCACTGACGAAACGGCCACTCGGCACACATTCACTGATTCGGTCGGATATAACCGACGCTTCAAAACTCTGTTGTCCGAGTGAACCGGAACACCCCGTTTTGCGATGGGTGTGTTGCCAGTCGATGCGGGTGTGAAAAGCTTCTGTCCTGCCCTTTCTTTATCTATCTCAACACGACTCATCGCGGAAAATGATACGGTCGAAAAAATCCGGCCTGCCCCGCTTTCCGGTGAGGCTGCCGTTCTTTTCCACCTCCGGCGGCACGCCTTCCTTCCCGGGAGATAACATGGTTCAAACCGTTTCAGAAAACCTCGTTTCACTCATGATCGAAGCCGGAATCCGACACCTCTACGGTATCGTCGGCGATTCGGCCAATCCTTTAATCGACGCTGTCCACCGTTCCGACGGGAAAATCCGGTTCATCAACGTCCGAAACGAAGAAGCCGGTGCTTTCGCAGCCGGAGCTGAAGCCGGCGTGACCGGAGGGCTGGCTGCCGTATTCGGTTCGTGCGGCCCGGGTTCACTGCACCTGTTGAACGGTCTTTACGACTGCGACAAAAACAGTGCCTCCGTTTTCGCCATCGCCACCCACATCCCGCTGGCCGAAATCGGCAGCCAGTACTTTCAGGAAACGCGTCCCGACTGGATTTTCGCCGACTGTACGAAATACCTGGGTTATGCCACGACAGCCCTGCAAATGCCCCGACTGGCCGAACTGGCGCTACAGGTCGCCGTACTGGAAAAAGGAGTCGGCATGGTGATTTTGCCCGGTGATGTCGGACGCGAAAAAATCGACACGCCATTGTTGCCCCGACCGATTCCGACCAGTCGGCCGATGACGCTGCCTGCGCCGGACGAGCTTGACCACCTCGCCCGGTTGATCGAGCACGCCCGGAAAATCGTCATCTATGGAGGGGCCGGTTGCCGGGACGCCCGGGACGAAGTGCTGGCCCTGTCGGACAAAGTCCACGCACCCGTAGCCTACGCCTATCGCGGCAAGGACATACTGGAAGCCGACAACCCGAACGGCATCGGGATGATCGGTCTGCTGGGTTGGGGCGCGGCGACCCGGGCACTGGCCGAATGCGATTTGTTGTTGATGCTGGGTACGG
>DBGFLV010000031.1:0-1631 GCA_048528425.1 Oxalobacter sp.
TATCCAAAGAAGAATCCGTTTCTTCCAGTTCGGCAACAAGAGAAGTCAACGTTTCCCGGATCGCTTCGATCGGTTGAGCGCTGTCGATCACTCTGAAACGGTCTGGAAATTGTGCAGCACGCTGAAGGTAAGCTTCCCGCACCCGATTGAAAAACCGGCTCTTTTCCTGTTCGAATTTGTCGGGCAATCGGGAAGCGGCGAGCCGGGAACGCGCCACATCAGGCGACACATCGAAAAGCAGCGTCAAATCGGGTTGCAGACCGGGGTGCACCCAGCTTTCAAGCTGATGCAGTTTCAACTCAGACAGACCACGACCTCCTCCCTGGTACGCAAAAGAGGCATCGGTAAACCGGTCAGAAATCACCCAGTCTCCCCGCGACAGGGCCGGTTCAATCACTTTTTCGAGGTGCTCGCGCCGCGCGGCAAACATCAATAACGCTTCGGTTTCCGGATGCATCGACTCATGCAGCAACAAATCTCTCAGTTTCTCGCCCAGTTTTGTACCACCCGGCTCGCGCGTGACGACAACAGATCGGTTTTTGCGATGCAAAAGATCGGTGACGTATCCGATGTGGGTTGATTTGCCTGCCCCGTCGATGCCTTCGAACGTGATGAAACGGCCGGTATACCGGGAGGGTCTGTATGATGGGTTCATTTCAGAATATAGGTATTAACGGCCTTGTTATGATCGTCCAGATTGCTGGAAAAATGACTGGTACCGTCACCGCGCGCCACAAAATACAGCTCATCCGTTTCAGCCGGATGAAAAGCGGCTTTCAACGCTTCGTGTCCCGGCAGGGCGATCGGTGTCGGCGGCAAACCGTAACGGGTATAAGTATTATAAGGCGTATCAGTCTTGAGATCGACTTTCCGGAGAACGCCCCGGTATTTTTCGCCCAATCCGTAAATGACGGTCGGATCGGTTTGCAATTTCATGCCGGCTTTCAAGCGATTGACAAACACACCGGCTACCCTCGCCCGAT
The DNA here is from genome assembly GCA_048528425.1 of Oxalobacter sp. Taxonomy (GTDB): domain Bacteria; phylum Pseudomonadota; class Gammaproteobacteria; order Burkholderiales; family Burkholderiaceae_D; genus Oxalobacter. The sequence continues at coordinate 984 of DBGFLV010000031.1, forward strand.
CGGCTGGATGACCGGTTTCTTTTTCCACCAGCGACGCCATGACGAGCGCTTCGTAAGGTGTTTTGTACGGTAACGAAGGAGCGCGTTTTTCCCAGAGCGCTTTCAAGCGATCCGTCAAAGCCTCGTGGGCGAGACGATAGACCTGTAAATCCCCGGCTCCTCTCCTGAAGAGATAAGTGTCGGGGAAAAAAAGCCCTTCTCCGGCACGGCCGCCCAGTCCCAGTCTCGTCATGAGTTCCTCATCGGTCAGTCCGGCCGTATCGTGTTTCAGTCCGGGATGCCGGTCAATGGCCCGACGCATTTGCCGGAAAGTCCAGCCTTCGATAATCGTGACCGACTCCAGCGCAAACTGGCCTTTCGTGATTTTTTCAAGCAGCCTGACGGGTGTCTCACCCGCTTTCAGTTCGTACGGCCCGGAACGCAGTTTCGAACTGTTGCCAGTCGCACGGACGAGCAACAGAAAAAGCGTGTCATTTAAGGAAACGTTCTGTCCAGCCAGTTGGGTCACGACACTTTTTGCCGTTGCACCAGGTGCGATTTCAAACGGAACGGGTGCTCCCTCTTCAAAGACCGGCGTATTAAGCCAGTAAACGAACGCCGAAACGAAAACGATCGCGACCGCGACGAAAACGGCGGCAGCGACAAGAG
>DBGFLV010000032.1:0-5523 GCA_048528425.1 Oxalobacter sp.
TTTGGTTTTTGTTGTGGATGATGACGATGGCCGCTATGTACTGGTCGATCTCATCAATCATGTGCTTCGGCAACCGCTCTATCTCTTTTTTGCTAACAGTAAAGGGCCAGTAATTTGCCTCTTTCTCGATTTTGCTTATAGCGCGGTACGCGACTCGTTCTTGTTCCGCGCCGTATGGCGATCCGATATTACTGAGTAGCCATTCGGGGTTGACATCCAAAACCGTGGCTATAGCGATCAGGCTCCGTGGGGCGTTGCCCTTGATCACTCGTGTCCCCTTTTCTTGCTGCGCGATCGTGGATTGGTTGACACCCGCAAGTCTGGCGAGTTCGGCTTGTGTCAATCCGCGCTGCATCCGTGCCCATTTTAGACGCTCGGCATACGTGCTGAAATTTTTGTATTCCATCGTGATCTTAATATAATCCGATATTATTTGTCTTTGGTGATTGACATAATTAATGGCTTTAGTAATAATCGGGGTATGGATACACCCGAGTATTACATTACACGTCTACTTAATTGTGGATTACGGCAATGGCAAATCGCCAAGGAAGTCCCGTGCTCACAGTCTGCGATTAGCCAGATGTCCCGCGGCAAAAAAGGTAACCGACGAACGTCTTATTTCATGCTTTCGCGGTTGCGGTTTCTTTGCGAAAAATATTGTCAGCAGAGTAAGACTCCTCCTGCCGGGAAAAATTCCCCACGGAAACAAAAGGGAGAAAAGAAATGAACGAGTTATCAGGGGCAGAGCGGAAGCAAAAAGGTCAACAGCTTGTGTTGTCTGTCGATGTGGCTTGGGCAGACAGTGCCTTGGCCGAACTGGACAAGTTTTGCAAGGTACGACGAGAGGCCGGAACCGGTGAGTTTGTTTTCGAGGAGTTCCGGCAGCACTGCGCCGCGAGTAGTGTCGGCAATCCACCGCACCCGAATGCATGGGGGTCGCTGGCAACCAATGCGGCGAAGTCCGGATTGATCGAATGGACGGGGCTGTGTGTGCCCGCCAAAACGCCCTCCGCGCATGCGCGTTTGGTCAGGGTCTGGAGGATTTTACCATGAAAAATCGCATCAGGGACGATAACTACTATCAGATAAGCGGTTGGATGATAAACAAGCTCGGGCTGAGCGGAAACCGCTTGCTTGTTTACGCCGTCATCTATGGATTTTCGCAGGACGGAGAGAGCGGATTTTGCGGTGGACTGGATTACCTTGTCCAGTTGACCGGGGCATCCAGACGCACCGTTATCAACACGCTAAACGACCTGACGGACGCCGGGCTGCTGGAAAAACGTCCCGTCCGGAAGAGGGGGGTGGAATACAGTTCCTACATTTGCACTAGTGCAAAAACTGCACCGGTGCAGGAAATGCACCAGTGCAAAAATGACCCGGAAGTAGTGCAAAAATTGCACTCAGGTAGTGCAAAAATTGCACCCAATAATAAAGAGATAATAAAAGATAATAAAGATAACACCCCCTATATCCCCCCCGGGAAATACGACCCTGCCGTAGATCTGGAGAGCAGAGGCGTTGACAAACAAGTTATCGACGACTGGCTGACACTGCGAAAAGCAAAGCGGGCCAGTGTTACCCAAACCGCCATTGATGGTCTGGCCCGTGAGGCGGGGCTATCGGGGAAAACGCTTAACGACGTGCTGCAAATCTGCTGCGAAAACGGTTGGCAGGGATTTCGCGCCAGCTGGTTACAAACGAGAGGATCCCAACATGATGAGAACAAGCGAGTACTTGACGAACTTACCGGGCGGAGCCATGGAGACGCCTCGCGAACCATCGACGCGGAGACCCGCCTCATTGGCTAACATCGAGGCCTTGTTCGGCAAATTCGCCGCGCTCTACGGGACACGATTTGCCCAAATGTGGCGGGGGACGAACCTGGCGGAAGTAAAAACCGAATGGGCCGAAGCCTTGTCGGGTTACAAAATGGGCGAAGTCAAGGCAGGGCTGTTGGCGTGTCGTGAAAAGCCATGGCCGCCGACACTCGGGGAATTTTTGGCGCTCTGCCGGCCGACGCCGGATGTTGAAAAGGCGTTTGTCGAAGCACAAGAACAGGTGAGCCGGCGGGAATTTGGCGAAGACCGGTGGACATCAAAGGCGGTTTACTGGGCCGCCGTCGAATTCGGATTTTACGATTTACGGTCAATGTCTTGGGCATCGGCAAAGAACAGGTGGTCGAGGATACTCGTCGAAAAATTATCGAAAGAAGACGAGTTGCCGCCGGTGCCGTTGCCGTTGCAAGCGCTGCCGGCTCCGGGCAAGGGCGAAACAGATACGGAGACGGCGAGGGCGCATCTCGCCGGGCTTAAAGCGATCATTCGCGGCGCCAAACGGGAGGTGCGAGCATGACCAAAACAGGGACAGTATGGACAGTCATCCAGAAAAATGCCGGGATGACGATCGATGAGATTGCCGACGCGGTAAAAAACGAAAAGAAGATCGTCGTGCAGAAAGTGATAAACGAGCTAAGGCGGAAAGGTTACGTCATTGCCCGGGGCGACGAGGGTATCAACCGCTATTACACAACCGACAAGACATACGTCTGGCCAGACACCCCCCGTTTGCTTGTATTAGAGGCAATCATTGCGGGGGAAAAGACGAACGAGGCAATAGCCCGATCTCTCAAAAAGCCGATAAGCACGGTAGCGACCATGACCTGCCGGCTACGAAATTGGGGGTACTTGTCATCGGTAACGGGCAAAACAAAAGACGGCCAAATCCGCAAGATATACGCCTTGACCGGCAAAGGCAAAAACGCGGCGGCGCGAAAATGCTTTGACCCGATCCCCCGGCGGTCTCCGGTCACCGGGAAGCAAGACAAAGAGGCGGCCCGAAAGAAAAGAATCGAGGTTTTTACCGCGAATTGCCGAATCTGGGACAGGGCAGTAAAAGCGGCAAGGAGCGTGGCGTGATGGCTATCCGTTTTGTCATCGCCGGCGTTCCGGTTGCTAAAGAGCGCCCCCGCTTTACCCGATCCGGCCACGCCTACACCCCGGCGAAAACGCGCACCTATGAAGAGATTGTCCGGCTGCATGCAACGCAAGCCATGCGGGGAAAAAAAATGCTGTCGGGGGCGATCGAACTGCGAGTGACCGCCTATTTGCCGATTCCCAAAAATTTCCCGGTGAGGGAAAAAGCGCGGGCACTCTCCGGCACTCTGCCTTGCACGAAAAAGCCGGACTGGGACAATTTGGGAAAGATCATCTCGGACGCCTGCAACCGGATCGTTTATCGTGATGACGCGCAAATATGCGACAGCTACGTTGCAAAACGGTACTCTGCCGAGCCGCGTGTTGATGTCATTATCAGAGGGACAGATGGCACCACTCTTTGACAATGCCCACGAGGCATTAACGTTTGCCTACCGTTTTACCGGGCAACATTACGCGCACAGCCGGCTCGACACGACGCCGCCTGACGCGACCGGGAAAGGACTGGGCGGACTGGACGGAGCCGGGCAGGCCGGGATGATCCAGTCGGCAATCAAGCGACTGGGGCGGATAACGGAGGCGATCATCATCGCCCGCTATGCTCTGCCGTGGTCGCCGTGCACGTGCGGGCTACACGGTTGTACCGGCCGAAAAGTAAACCGGCAATGGTGCAGCGCGATTATGGAACTGTCGGGACAAATCAAAAATACGGCATTAGCAGGTTGTCGCTGTAGTGCAAAATGTCGGATGGATTATGTCTATCGCTACTTTAGCCCCCAAAAAGAACCTTTATCGGTGATTGCCCGGCGCGAAAAGCTGCACCGAAACAGCGCGATCAGGCACTATAAGCTGGTCACTCACTACTTCCGTGGAGCCGGGGAAGAAAAGCCATCACTGGAAAGTGCGGCATATCGAGCGGCGGAAAATCGGTTAACCGAAATCGGGATAATCGGAACAACACAGGGCTGACAGATGAGATAAATATTCCAGTCTATAAATGTTATCTGAAAATCAATAAAATTGATCTGTGTCATTTTTTTCAAGTTATCAGAGTGATAATTTTAAAGCTCCTTGCAAGGTTCGGTATATTTTTTTTAAAACCAGATAATTGCGAGGCTATCATGTCAAAAAGCGGACTCAGAAAAGAAAGGACGTTAAACGCTGCTGACTGTGTAACAGTATACGAGTATCCCCGGTCGATGCTGGGTCGGAATTACGCGGGATTGTCAAGTAGTATATTAGTCAACCGGGATTTTGTTTCGCCTTTGCAACGGCTTTTGGCCGAACTGAAGAAAAATGGGAGCGACGTCGAAGCTTGTCAGATCGAGTTAAAAGCACTGCGGAAATCGCTTAAGGCGTGGGAAAAATTTGCGAACCAGACCACAGCCGAATTATTGCATTTGCGATTTAAGCCAAAACCCTGATCCACACAACGCGCCACGGCGCGTTTTTTGTTGATATAGTAATAGTTTTACTTGTTCAGGAGTGCGATTTGATACGACGTGACGTCCCTTGCGGACGGCAGAAGCAGAAAAAAAACAGGTCTTTTTCCGGTATCCGGAAGACGGTGGTGCCGCTGGCACTGGCCGGTGCGCTGCTTTTCCCGCCGGGGCTGAATGGGCTGTATGCCGCCGATGTGTCCGGTGACAGTAGGCTGCCCGGGGAAAAACCGGGTCCGGAAGTTGTCTCGGTTCTGGAGCATTATCCGGCCGGTTCGATCGATTCGGTGAAACGGGCCGATGAAGCGCTGGAAATCATCCGCATCGAGCGGCAGAATATCGACGCCCGGCTTTACAATGAAAAGCTCTTGTGCAATAAAAAGTTCCTCGTTTACCGGTGCTATGACGAAGCCCTGGAGCGCAAACGGATCGATAACAGGGGGCTGAATGCGCTGGAAGTGGAAGCCAGGCGTTTCAAGCGCAGTGAGGACGTACGCCAGCGCGATCTGGCGCTGGACAGACACAAGGCCGAGCAGGAAGCCGAGGCGCCGCAGCGGGCCGAGAACGTGAAGGCGCATGAAGAGAAACTCAGACGGGTTCAGGAAAAACAGGCACAGCGTGAAGCGGCCGCCAAAGGCGTTCCCGCGTCACCGGACAAAAAGCATTCGGGCAACATGATGACGCCGGCCGAAAAAGCCGAAAACGTCAGGAAGTATCAGGAGAAACAGGAAGAAGCCGTCAAACGGCAGGAAAGAGTGGCCCGGAAGAAAGCCGACACGCAGAAAAAACGCGAACAGCGGGCGGCCGACAGGGCGGCCGGCAAGAAACCGGACAAACCTTTTTAATGAATCCGAAATTCTATGCGTTTCCCGGCCCGGCACACTCATGGCCCGGATCATTCCGGGCTGTTCAGATTTGCCGCCACGGCGTTGTACTGGTCGATACACAGGTTCAGTTCCCGGACGGCGTTGTCTCCATCGGCGGCGATGGCGACAAGATCGTCAGCAGTCGTTGGGTCAAGTTCGGCTCGCGTTTCGCGATCTCCAGTTCCGGGATTGTCGGACACCGTACAGGCACTTGCGGGGACTGACAGGCGCACAGCACCCCTATGGATGCGAGCGCGCAACTTATCCATTTCCATTTTT